>DASPJC010000391.1:0-6555 GCA_035628815.1 Ohtaekwangia sp.
CGGTGACGACAACAACAAGGATCAATACCAGGTAGATGACGATCCTGATTATCTTTTTCATGGGGAAGTTGGGGATGGTTTAACGCATCAAGTTATTCAAAAAAGGGCAATTTGAATAACGCTTATCTGTTTGTTCAATACAAAGGAGGGTTCACGCTGCCGAAAGAAGGTGAGCAGGAGTGCCCGCTTGGGCAAGGGACGTAGTAAAAATCATGTAGTTGCGACCGGGTAAAGTGATCACCCTGGCGTGGTTAATGCATCCAATACGTGGCTGTCGAAGCAATCCGATCGGTAAAAGATCAGTTGGACTGCAATGCGAACTCCTGGCTGATCAGCCTTTTGATCTCTTCTTTACCGAGCGGTTTATTGAAATAATACTTGACACCCATGTCGGTTGCGCGTTTCATATCATCCGGATTGGCCGACGACGTCAGGACGACAATCGTAATGGTGTTTTTCCAGGGTATGTCCAGGCTCCGGAAGGCCTCCAGAAATTCATACCCGTTCATCATGGGCATATTGAGGTCGAGGAATATAATGTCGGGCTTTTCGATTTCGCCGCGTTTGTATTGCTGCAGCAGCTCCAGTGCCTGCAATCCATTGGAAGCGAAGTGGATTTCGTTAGCAAGCCCCAGTGATGCGATCGTCTTTTCACTTAAAAAATTGAAGATCTTGTCGTCGTCCACCAAAATTATATTCTTCTTCATGGCCTCAATGATTTGTGTAGTTAAATATACCATAAAAACCTTTCAAAGTAACCGGGCCGCATAACCGGCGCGTTATCACAATATCATTCAGAATGTTATAAAGGATTTCTAACGAGGAAAAATGCAGAAGGCAGGCTTTCCACAGGGCTTGTTCCCGTAAAATCGATTGGCATTTCGGCAGGCAGGTGAGTTGCGGATGCCATCCATCGTAAAATCGTATATTGGGAAACGGCGGGTGGCAAGCAAGGAAGCGACTTTAAACCCCGGGGACTTGTCCCGGACGATAATGAATCACACACGAGACAAGGAGATCTGACTAAATATGAAAATCTCTTTTCTGGTTTCTCTATTCGTACTGACGCTTAGTGCTTCGGGACAGTCAACGACCACATGGTATAAAGGAAACCTGCATACACACTCTTACTGGAGCGATGGCGATGAATATCCCGAGATGATCATGGATTGGTATAAAACACATGGCTACAACTTCGTGGCTTTATCCGATCACAACATCCTGGCGGTGGGGGAAAAATGGATTGTGGTACCCAAGAGCAAGCTGTACCAGCAAGGGTTCGAAAATTATTTGAAGAAGTATGGCGAAAACTGGGTAACGCACCGGCTGGACTCCGGCAGGACACACGTCAGGCTAAAGACCTTTGCGGAATATAAACCGTTGTTTGAAACAAAAGATTTTCTCATCATTCAGTCTGAAGAAATCAGCGATGGCTTTAATGGAAAGCCGATCCATATGAATGTGACAAACGTCCAAAAGCTGATTCCTCCGCAAGGGGGACAAAGCGTGACCGACGTCATGCAGCGCAATCTCGAGGCGGTGATGAAGCAGCGAACCGAAACGGGCGTTCCCATGATCATGCACCTTAACCATCCGAACTTCCATTTCGCGGTAAGTACACAGGACATTATCGATTTGAAGGGTGAACGCTTTTTCGAGGTGTACAACGGACATCCGCAGGTTTTTAATTATGGCGACTCCAGCCATCCCGGTACTGAGGCCATGTGGGACATGATCAATGTTGCGTATAGTACGAAGGGTCAGCCGTTGTTGTATGGACTTGCCACAGATGACAGCCATAACTACCATCAATACGGAGCCGCATACAGTAATGCGGGTAGGGGATGGGTGATGGTGAAAGCCGCGGCCCTGACGCCGGAAGCCCTGATCGAAGCACTGGAATCCGGGCAGTTCTACGCCTCCACGGGTGTAACACTTGCGGACCTTGAGGTCTCCAATAGCATCATAACGGTTAAAGTAAAAGCCGATCGTGACGTTACCTATACGATCGAATTTGTCGGTGTCATGGAAGGAGAAACGGAAACGCGCGTGTTCAAATCCGCGACCGGAACAGTATCCAGCTTCAATGTTACGGCAAGTCACCGGTTTGTCCGGTGCAGGATCACGTCTGACAAAGTGAAGGAGAATCCGTTTCACGTGGGTGACTATGAAATGGCGTGGACGCAGCCTGTCACGAACAAATCTCCGCGCGATTAAAGGATTGTCCATTTGTTGCGCAGGGCTGCCGCAAGCAAGATTTATTTATGACCAGTTTTCAGCAGATGCATCTGATCAATCTTACTGTACATCCAGCAACCTGTAGCGAAGGGCTGGCAGCTTTCTTCCGATGCGTATGAACAATTATACAGTCCAAAGCGTTATCTTTTCATGACCCCGAAAACCATGTTGAAATTTACCTTTGATAATTCCCAAAACGCTTTTTTCAGTACGTTAAAGCAAAGAGTCGACGCTTATTTCTTGGAAAAGAAGCTTGACCCGGCCGGCAACTGGAGACTCTATGCGAAAAGTATCGTGCAGCTCTCGACCGCCGCAGTGTTGTACGGGGTGTTGGTTTTCATGGCGCCGCCGGCACTGATTTCGATCTTACTATGCGTGTTACTGGGCGTAAACCTGGGCGTCATAGGATTTAACGTCATGCATGAGGGAGGACATCAGAGTTTTTCGAAACACGCCTGGGTAAACAAGGCTTCTGCTTATACGCTTAATGTATTGGGCGGAATCACATACTTCTGGAAGATCAAGCACAACGTCAACCACCATACCTTTACCAATGTTGAAGGAATGGATTCTGATATCGATGTGAAACCGTTTATGCGCCTGCACGAGGATCAGCCACGGCATTGGTATCATCGCTTCCAGCATGTGTATTGGGTCTTTCTCTATGGCATTTCGTACCTGGCGTGGATATTCTATGAAGACTTCGAAAAGTATTTTTCGGGAAGGTTTTCTGCGAATTCCGAGAAGAAAAGCCTTCGTCTGAAAGAACACCTGATATTCTGGTTGACCAAAACCGGGTATGTGACCGTTTACCTTGCCTTGCCTGTATTCATGGTAGGATGGCTGCACGCGCTCGTCGGGTTTCTCATCATCACCGTCACCTGTGGCCTGGTGATCAGTGTCGTATTCCAGCTGGCCCATGTCGTACAGGGCACACAGTTTCATACCGTACAGGAACAACCAAACAACAGCAAGCAGGCGTGGGCGCTCCACCAGTTAGCGACCACGGCCAACTTCGGAACCTCGAGCCGCTTTCTGCACTGGTTGCTGGGTGGTTTGAATTTCCAGATTGAGCACCATCTATTTCCCCGCATTAGTCATATTCATTATCCCCAGGTAAGCCGGTTTGTGAAAGAGACGTGCCGGGAGTATAATATCGCCTATATCGAATACACCTCAATGTTCAAGGCTATTGCATCGCATTTGCTGCACCTGAAAAAACTGGGCCGGGCGTAATTGATCATGTCTTTTTTTTACTAGTTCTCCGAATTGATGGATTGTACATTGAATTCCGTTGCAGGGATACGTTGTAGAAATTTGTTCGGTGACTAATCATGCACAGGGGTAAAGAACAGCTGGTTGTCGTATTCAAGAAAGCAGTACCCGAAGCGCTATCCCTTCGGCTAATGCGCGAATTCAATGTGAATTTCTCCGAAGGCAACGATAACAGTAAAGGCAGGATCTACCTTCATGAAACCGGTAAAAAATACATCGTGACCTTTGACGATGCCGATCATAAAATGGCGTTCAGGCTTAAGCGCTATCATTTTTTACAGGAAATCCACGATATCTACGAGCCCGACTGGCGAGACCCGAAAGAATAACAAAAGCGCATTCTGCGTATAGCCGTTGCTTTGTAAGTGTCAGTGCCTCAATTGTCGTTTTTTTACTATCCCGGGCTGCAATACGCCGCTACTTTTGTAACGATCATTTCATCAAAGTACCAGACTGAAAAGCGCACGTATGAGTAACCGCGGTAAACTTTTTTTCTTCCTCCTGTTATCATTGCTGGCAATCGGTTGTGGTGAAGACGACGAGCAGTCGCCCGGTACGCCTTTTAATGATTGTGTCCCCCTTCAATTTGTGTCCCATATGCCGGGCAATTATGCAACGTATGACCTTACCTACACAGGTGGCAGGCCTGTCAAGGTAACCAACGCGAATGCCTACTTCGTGGTTTCAACACGTACCGTTACCTATGATGGCGATGCCATTATCAAAGTGACGGAGGCGGGTGAGGAGCACACGGTGGAAACAACATACCACTTCGCCGGCGGTAACCTGCCAGTCAAGTCAGACGTTACCCTGGACGGGGCTTTTATCTGGTCCTTCTTTTTTGAATACAGCGGCGATAAACTTACAAAAGTCGTATACGCCACGCCGCATCTCGACACTGACTGGGAATGGCAACTGGTCATCACGTATAACGGCAATGACGATGTAACGAAGCTGGATTACGAATTTTTAACCGGCCCGAGCGCCGGCTCACACGCCATCACCACCGTTGCGTCGTACGATGATCATCCGAACCCTTACGCAAAACTGCCCATGTGGAAATTTATGATGAACCGGTCGTGGGACAACTATGATCCTGAAGTGCTGCTAGTCGCGCTCAGCCGGCACAATCCCATGGACTACACCTTTGCAACCTGGACACGGGCATACACTTATACTTACAATGCCGAGGGTTTTCCGACTGAACGTGTGGTCACCACCACTACGGCCGGAGGCACTTCCTCGTTTAATGAAGTGTTTACCTACGCGTGCGACTAACCAAAAGAATATCACGAGAGGGCGAATTCTGACGGATGGAATTCAGAAGGCCGGATACCCAGGAATTTTTTGAAATCTTTCACAAGGTGCATCTGGTCGAAATAGTGAAGGTCATAGGCGATAGACGACCATTTTTCGTGGGGAAAATTTTTTTTCGCCTGCATAACATTTTCAAATCGAAGCATATTGAGGTATGTCTTTGGTGATATGCCTACTTCTTTTATAAATCTTCGTTCGAGATGTCGGCCAGACAAGGGAATCCTGTCATACAATTCGGCTATACGCGTTTTTGCATGGCTCGCCTCGATATAGTCTGCCAGTGCCGATACATGGGGCGACGCGTTGTTGTGCCGGGGCAACTGTTTTAACAAAATACGTTCGGCAACCGAAACACAATGATCCAGGCTGCCACATAGAAGCAAACCGTCGGTTAATGATCGGGACAATTCCGGAATTACCAACGAGGTGTCAATCGATTGATCCGTGAAGTCTTCGAGCGGGATGCCAAACAACGAGAAAATTCCTGCCGGCCTGAAGCGTATGCTGAAGCAGATAAAATCCTCATTGATGGCGATGCGGTACTTACGGTGAGTACGCGGACCACGAATGGCAGAGCGATCAAACGGCAATGAAGCTTCTGATTGAACATCAACGGTGGCGTATTGACCTGCCAGGAAGAAGTCCATGGAACTGATATGCCGGCAAGGCATCTCCCGAACAATGGTGGCAGGTGCATGAAATTTAATTTCACGATAGGTATATTCTTTCACGACGTGACTTAAGGCCGGCGAAGCCTTGCGTTTCTCAAAACACATCGTGTACGCTGTTGTCATGTCCTCTGGAACTCGTCATGAATATACTATCCGACTACAACATATTCGTTACCGCTGCAGAATTTTCACGCCAAGCTGCGAGCTTCAGGTGGTGAAGCGGCTGGATTCTTGGTTCTGGATTCTGGCTAGGTTTTTTTAAAACAATCAAAGAACCCAATCCATTAACAGTTCTCCAATCCCTAATGCTGCAATGCCCAATGCCTAATAATGCCTAATGTCCAATAAATGCCCAATGCCTAATAAATGCCTAATCCCCAATTAATCCCCAATGCCTAATGCCCAAATTACCCCTTGCACCATTCCAATACTTTTCTTAATTCGTAATCTTATATAATTCGGCCCTTGCGATTCACCACCGCCTCAACCCCTTCTATGGAAAAACTTCCCGTTAAGTCACGTTGGTACAGACTTATACCGATTGCCTTTATTACTTACAGCCTGGCCTATCTTGATCGGGCAAACTTTGGGTTTGGTGCGGCCGGTGGAATGGCCGAGGACCTTGGCATCACGTCCGCCATTTCATCACTGCTGAGTTCGCTGTTTTTCCTGGGATATTTTTTCTTCCAGATCCCGGGTACGCTATACGCTGCCAACAAGAGTGCAAAAAAACTTATCTTCTGGTCGTTGATCGGCTGGGGTGCGCTGGCTGCCGCGACGGGGATGATCAGCAATGTCAAAATGCTGATGGTAATCCGCTTTATGCTGGGTGTGGTGGAAAGCGCGGTGATGCCCGCCATGCTCATCCTATTAAGCCGTTGGTTCACGAAAACCGAGCGGTCACGGGCCAATACTTTTTTGATCCTCGGCAACCCCGTGACCATCCTGTGGATGTCGATCCTTTCCGGTTACCTCATCGAAGGCGTCGGCTGGCGGTGGATGTTTATCATTGAAGGATTGCCGGCGATTATATGGGCTTTTTTCTGGTGGCACC
>DASPJC010000392.1:0-3455 GCA_035628815.1 Ohtaekwangia sp.
TCAAGGCCATTGCGATGACCTCTGACGAATCGAGGATCGCCATCTTGTCGCCATAGTAAGCGCTGATCTCCTTTTTGATCAGGGGATAGTGCGTGCAGGCTAGAATGAGAGCCCTGATATTATCCAGCAGGGGGTCGTTTAAATACTGTGCGATGATTTCACCGCTGATCTGGTTGTTGAAGAATCCTTCTTCGATCATGGGTGCCAGCAATGGTGTTGCCAGCGACTGCACGGTAACATTCTTTCGGCCCTCCTCAATCTTTCGCAGGTATACCCCTGACTGCACCGTGCGTTTTGTACCGATCAATCCTACGGCGGCGCCAGGGAACTGGTTTAACACAAGCGCAACCATGGGATCAATTACATTGATGATATGAATGTCCTTGTGAACGTATTCCTTCAGCAGCTCATACGCCGCGGACGACGCTGAATTACAGGCGATGACAATCACCTTGCACCCCTTTTTTACAAGGATATCGGCAATCTTTACAGAATATGCCTGGATCGCCGCTTCCGACTTATCGCCATAAGGCAAATGCGCCGTGTCACCGAAATAGATCATGCTTTCATGCGGGAGAAGCTTTTTGATTGCGTGAGCAACCGTGAGACCACCTATGCCGCTGTCGAACACACCAATGGGTTGTTGTTTATCGAGTGTCATCATCCTTAAAGTCGTTGCGAATTTGTGAAATTTAATCGCACCCCTTGCTATACGGCAAAAAAATAAGATCGCGCGGGCGCGATCTTCAGACGATTTTTCAGCAGATGGGCAACGGCTGTAAAGCTGCCTAGCCGCTTTCAGCTTTGTCCCGATAGTACAAAACGATAGAGACGATCAATTCACATTTTGTGACAGGCGCGCAATAATAATCTCCCGTTGCTCGCGATGGTTACAATAGCTGCATTTGAAATGCTGCAGCAGCAGTCCGGTTTCCTCGTGCGCCGGTGCCTGCTCAATATCTTCGCGGTATATTTTCATCGTGTAATAGCCGCACTCAGAGCACTCTTCGGCGTGCTGATGGGCGCGGTATTTTTCGATCTTCTTATAACCGGTTTTTTCGTCAATCCAGACATCATAATCAATCGCATGAACCTCTTCATCCTTTTGCATGCCAGCCTCCAGGTGATGGTCTTCTTCGGACTCGGTGAGCTTCCGCATCGGGTTACCGGCCGGCGAAATCCGGGGGGTGTTCCGAAGTTTTTTCAGGCGCTTTTCAAGCTGACGCGGATAGTAGATCCGAACCAGGCTGAAAAACACGAAGTAGGCAATAACGGCAAAGCTGACGCTGATAAAAATACGAACGTAAAACCAACGCATGCTCTCGTGCTGAATGGTGCCGGTGGCAATGGTGTTGGCAAAAAATGTCGCCGCGATGATCAGCGCCATGATGGCATACCAGAAATAACGGATCTCGTGAAGATTCACGTAATCGTATTTCTCCTTGTAATCTTTGATTTGAAAAACTTTGAATTCATGATACAGGAGAATCAGTATTCCAACACCCACAAATCCCGCCGCCGCGATATACATATACTGATCCCAAGAATCCAGAAAAGATGAAGTGGCTTCCATAGGGTTGAGGTTTTAGGTAAATAAAGATAATCAAATTCCCCTAGTAATCTCTTCGCACGAATTCTATTTTCGGCATATGTATCGTAATATTGAACTTTTAAAAACAACCTATTAGCATACATATCCTATGTCAAACAATTTATTGAAAGGGAAAAAGGGCATTATATTCGGCGCACTGGATGAAAACTCGATCGCCTGGAAGACAGCACTGAAAGTCAAAGAAGAGGGTGGATCCTTCACCCTTACCAATGCGCCCATCGCCATGCGCATGGGCAAAATAAATGAACTGGCAAAAGCCTGTAACACGGAAGTCATCCCGGCAGACGCAACATCGGAAACGGACCTGCAAAATCTTTTCACCAAATCCATTGAGGTGCTCGGTGGTAAACTGGACTTCGTCCTCCACTCCATCGGCATGAGCCCGAATGTAAGAAAGGATAAATCGTACGGAGACCTGAACTATGACTGGTTTCTGAAGACACTGGATATTTCGGGTGTGTCTTTTCATAAGGTACTGCAAACCGCCGAAAAGACAGATGCCATGAATGAATGGGGCTCCATCCTGGCGCTCACCTATATTGCTTCGCAACGCACATTCCCCGACTACTCCGATATGGCCCAGGCCAAGGCCGTGCTGGAATCAATCGCCCGCAGTTATGGTTACCGCTTCGGCAAATTAAAAAAAGTACGGGTTAATACGATCTCACAATCACCCACCATGACAACGGCCGGCGCCGGCATTTCCGGATTTGATGTGTTCTTCGATTACGCGAAGATGATGTCGCCGCTGGGCAACGCCTCTGCTGAAGATTGCGCCAACTATATCGTAACCATGTTCTCCGATTATACCCGGATGGTGACGATGCAAAACCTGATGCACGACGGCGGGTTCTCCACGACGGGGATT
This sequence comes from Ohtaekwangia sp., assembly GCA_035628815.1. GTDB lineage: Bacteria > Bacteroidota > Bacteroidia > Cytophagales > Cyclobacteriaceae > Ohtaekwangia. Next base: position 2,481 of record DASPJC010000392.1, read on the forward strand.
ACCGAAGATCTGATACAACGCCTGACCCAGTAGCCGTTGGGCCTTGCGTATCCGGCCATAAGCATGCCCGATGATTTCCTTTGCTCCCTGTAAGATCAATCTTGGCCTACACATCATCGGCAAAAGACCGGATGGGTACCATGATCTCGAAACGTGTTTTTACCCGGTTCCCTGGACAGACATCGTGGAGATTATTGACGGAGAAAAAACTGCTTTCACTTCGACCGGCATTCAAATCCCGGGGGCCGCAGAGGATAACCTGTGCCTGAAAGCATACCGGGTCCTGGCGCGGGACCATACCCTGCCGCCGGTGCATATTCATTTGCACAAAGTACTGCCCTCCGGGGCCGGGCTCGGCGGCGGCTCTTCGGACGGCGCGCATACGCTGCGGCTGCTGAACGAAAAATTTTCATTGCACCTGTCTGCCGACGAGCTCATCCGGTATGCCGCGGCGCTGGGTTCAGACTGCCCGTTCTTCATCCACAATTCGCCCATGATCGGTACCGGGCGGGGCGAAATATTGCGCGGGATACCACTGAGTCTTTCAGGAAAATACCTCGTGCTGTTAAAGCCCGGCATCCATGTTTCCACCGCGGAAGCATTCCGGACGGTGAAGCCGGCAAAAAGAACCCGTCCCATTGCAGATATCATTACCACCATTCCGGTGACCCACTGGAAAAACACACTGGAAAATGATTTCGAATCAGGCCTTTTCAATTCGTTCCCCGTTATCGGTGAATTGAAAGAAAGCCTCTATCGGGCCGGTGCCCTCTATGCCAGCATGAGCGGCTCAGGGTCGAGTGTGTTTGGTATCTTCCAGCAACCGGTCGGGCTCTCAGCTTTTGAGCCGTTCATCATTTGGGCAGGGCTCCTTCCATAATACACGCTTTCCGGCCGCACGCGCCATCGCATGATGTTTCTCCCCGCCTGTAATTGTTAATGGAAATGAACGGCGTAATTAGTATTTTGAAAGAT
>DASPJC010000393.1:0-4160 GCA_035628815.1 Ohtaekwangia sp.
ATGATTTCTTAAACCGGCAATTCACCGAGCCGGTGTATGTGCAGCTTGGCAGCGCCGACTATCATGTACGAAAAGATGGCGGTCACTTCAACCGGGAAGAGTTCCACCGTTACCCGGAACGCTACAACTCCGTTTTCAAAAACTTCACAAAAGCAGGGGACATCCTTTTGGCCGGCGCATACTGGAATCCCAAAGCACCCAGACTGTTTGCACCCGAAGATATGCTGGATCCGGATTTCAAAATCCGTATCGTCGCTGACATCACGTGCGACATCAACGGTTCCATTCCCAGCACAAAAAAAGCCAGTACAATACCCGACCCATTGTACGACTATGACCCGCAAACCGACACCACGCAGCCTGCGCTTGCGAACGAAAAATTTATTACGGTAATGGCGGTTGATAATTTACCCTGCGAGTTACCACGCAGTGCATCAGAAGAATTCGGAAAGGACCTGCTCGACCGTATTTTGCCGGTACTGATAAACGCCGATGAAGACGATATCATTAAACGCGCAACGGTTACCTTTAACGGCAAACTGACTGAGCACTTTCAATACCTGAGCGATTACGTTGAAGGCCGGTAATGACAATACAACGCGCGGATAAATCCGCCAAAAAAGTAACGCTCTTCCCGTGGTACCAGCTGAGCCGCTTCCAGCTGTGCCTTCCAGTCGGGTAATCTTCCAGCCGTGATGGAACAGAATGTCCTGAAAAAAATATACATAACACGCAACATCGCCCGGTGCCACCACCTTTGACCATCAACAAAATCCACAGCCAGCCACAGGCCGCCATCCTTAAGCGCTGGTAGTATAGATCGGATAATTCCCTTGAGCGCTGCTTCCGGAAACAGGTCGAGGTAAAAATTTGTTATTACCACGTCAATCAGTAATGTGTGTGGAATCGACATTTCGGTTCCATGGATAAAATGAACCCGCGCGTCCTGTTGCACTGCTTTTTTTGATAAAGCGATCATTTTCCGGGACGCATCGATATACCAGAATTCACACAACGGCTTACGCGCAATCAACTCCCGCAGTATCCAGCCGGTACCCCCGCCCAGGATGAGCACCTTGCTTTTTTCGGGAATTGTATCAATAAAAGCGGTTTGGGCATTGACCATGCTTTTGCCAAACACCAGGCGATTAAGCCGGTCGTATACGCCAGCAACTTTATCAAATGCGTTGATACCTGCCGTGCTCACAGTAGCCAGTAAATGATCGGGATGAAGAAAACAGCATCGCCCACCAGCCGGAACCGGTCATGCTTTGAAAAATAACTGCGCTTTATGAAAACAATTAACAGCATCAGATTCATCACCGCTAACGTGACTGCTGGCGCGACATCCGGGTTGATGACAGAAAGTACAAGATTGACAAACGACGTGCACCATATTATTTTCCGGATGTTCCTTTCTCCGGCGAGTAGTGCCATGGAGGTATTTCCGTCCATGCGATCGCTTGCGGCGTCGTACCAGGAAAAAAGCATCAGGTTGAGCAGGGCGGTCAGTGCGAACTGCGCGATTGTGATCCATGGCCACGCTGACAAAGGCAGTGTCGTGACAGCAACTGAAGGAAGCAATACACCCGCCGTATACAACATGGCAATAAGCAACTCTTTGGGAAACCGGACGTAGCGGTGAATGACCAGGTAAATGGCAACAATGAGTACCAGTACGAGGCCACCTAAAAAAACCGGTCTGCGGATGAAGAATATCATCACAACATTCGCCGCGGTGGCCAGCATAACGATGGCAAACAACGCCTTGAAATATTGCTGATGAAACCGGTGCCGGGCAGTGGATGCCGTTACCCTTACATTTTTTGCATCCATGAGATGGTCGACGGTGTAAATGATCCATACCGTCAGACCGAGGGAGATCAGTCCCAGGGGCAGAATAGCAACGCCGAGAAGCCGCGCAAAAAACAGTGCTCCGCAAACTGCTCCCACCGCCACATCAAGGCTCAGTATATTGAAAAACCTGTACATTCGTTGTGCTGGCCTCATGGCAACGCCTGAAAACAAAAAAGTCTCCTGTTACGGGAGACTTTAAAGTTATCGCTAAATTCCTTATGCCGATTTCAGTGCTTCCGCGCCACCAACGATCTCCAGGATCTCTTTTGTAATGGCAGCCTGGCGGGTCCGGTTGTAAGTCAGTCTTAACTGCTTCAGCAATTCGCCTGCATTTTCCGTGGCCTTATCCATGGCCGTCATCCGCGCGCCATTCTCGGCAGCATTGGAATCGAGCAGGGCCTTAAACAGTTGTACCTTCAGCGACTTTGGAATGAGTCCTGAAATAATGGCCTCCTGATCGGGTTGATAAATATAGTCGACGATCTGCGACTTGCTGCCAGGCTCCTCCGTGGGTGGCAACACCGGAAGGAATTGTTCGGCGCGCAGAATCTGTGTAGCGACGTTTTTAAATTCGTTATAGACGAGCTCCACTTTATCGAACTTGCCATTCCTGAAGTCGTTCATGATGGCTTCGGCTACATGTGACGCGCTTTCGAAATTCAGGTTACTGAACAACGCGGCATGGTCACCGATTACGGTCACCTTCCGTTTACTGAAATACTCATTAGCCTTGCGACCAATTGGCAGGATAGTAACATTTCCCTTGGCGTATTCGTTTTTGTACCGCTCCTCCACCAGTCTGGCCACGCCCTTGAAGATGTTGCTGTTAAAAGAGCCGCACAATCCACGGTCGGAGCTGATGGCAACGATCAATATGTTTTTCGGTTCCCGTTGTGCGCTGAACCAGGTATCGCTGTCGCCATTCTGAGCAGCAGAAAGGTTTTTAAAAAGTGAAGCCAGCTTTTGCGCAAAGGGTCTGATCTGGGTGATCCTTTCCTGGGAGCGGCGCAATTTTGCCGCGGCCACCATTTTCATGGCTTTCGTGATCTGCTGTGTGCTGATCACGGAGGTGATGCGGTTTTTTACTTCTTTTAAGCTCGGCATTTCCTTAACCCTTCATTAAAATTTTGCCGCGAGGTCAGTCGCAACTTTTTTAATCGTATCGATGTCGGCGTCTTCGAATTTTCCGGCGGCGAAATTGCTCAGCACGCCCTTGTGGCTGCCCCGCAATAGCTCCAGGAATTCCTTTTCGAACTGCCGCACGGAATTGACCGGAACCCTGTCCATAAATCCGCGCGTAGACGCCGTGATAATGGCAACCTGTTCTTCAACCGGAACGGGGGCAAACTGATCCTGCTTCAGGATCTCGGTATTTCTTCGGCCGCGTTCGATGGTGAGCCGTGTAGCCGCATCAAGGTCGGAACCAAATTTTGAGAATGCTTCAAGTTCACGGAATTGCGCCTGGTCAAGCTTTAATGTACCGGCCACTTTCTTCATAGATTTGATCTGGGCCGAACCACCCACGCGCGACACAGAAATACCGACGTTGATGGCCGGACGGATACCCGAGTTGAACAGGTTTGTCTCCAGGAATATCTGTCCGTCGGTGATGGAGATCACGTTGGTCGGAATATAGGCAGACACGTCACCGGCCTGTGTTTCAATGATCGGCAATGCTGTCAATGATCCACCGCCCTTCACGAGATGTTTGATGGCAGGGGGAAGGTCATTCATATTGCGGGCGATCGCATCGTTGTTGATAATTTTAGCGGCTCGCTCCAGCAGGCGTGAGTGAAGGTAGAATACATCACCGGGATAGGCTTCGCGTCCGGGAGGTCTTCTCAACAAAAGCGATACTTCGCGATAGGCCACAGCCTGCTTTGAAAGATCGTCATACACGACGAGCGCAGGGCGACCGGTGTCGCGGAAGAATTCGCCGATAGCCGCACCGGTGAAAGGTGCAAAGAACTGCATAGGCGCCGGGTCGGAAGCGGATGCTGATACAATAACCGTATAAGGAAGCGCGCCGGCTTTTTCCAAAGCCGCTGCCACGTTCGCTACGGTAGATGCTTTCTGACCAATGGCGACGTAAATACAATATACCGGGTTGCCTTTTTCATAGAACTCGCGCTGGTTGACGATCGTGTCGATCGCTACCGCTGTCTTTCCTGTCTGACGGTCACCGATGATCAGCTCGCGCTGGCCACGACCGATCGGGATCATGGCGTCGATGGCTTTGATACCGGTTTGCAACGGTTCGTTTACTGGCTGTCGGAAGATAACACCAGGGGCTTTTCGCTCCA
>DASPJC010000394.1:0-6634 GCA_035628815.1 Ohtaekwangia sp.
GCAGTGGGGCTTTCCGCTTTTCTGCAGCGGTGCCAATCTCGCTTTCCGTAAAATGGTATTTAATGCAGTCGACGGTTATGCAGATAACTTCGGGATTGCTTCCGGCGACGATGAATTTTTAATGCGCAAGGTCGTGGCAAAGTATCCCGGGACGCTTGTCTTCACCACGGCGCCCGGTAGTGTTGTGCGCACCAAGGCCGCGCTGTCAGTCATGGACTTCGTCCAGCAACGCATGCGTTGGGCAGGCAAGTGGAAGCACAATGACTCAGGGTACGCAAAGGGTGTGGCTATATATATCTTCCTGGTACAGGTGACCCTTGCAGGCGCGTGGGTCGTTGTCCTCGCGGGTGACGGTTTCCTGCAAAATGTGTCGGCAGTCATTCTGGCAACCAGGTTTGTTGCGGAGGCGCTGTTCTTATACCCGGTGACCCGGTTCCTGGGCAGTCGCTGGAGCTGGCTTGCGTATGCCGCGCTACAATTGATCTACCCGTGGTATGTTGTTGCGACGGCGCTGTTTTCCATTGTTCTGAAGGGTTCGTGGAAGGGAAGGGGACTATAGGGACGTATCTTCGTCCGGCCGGTCAAAATAAATCAAATTCCGTTTTTTTTCTGTTCGATCGTTTCGCGATTGTCGCTACCTTTAGGCCAGATACTGGTTATGGAGGAACTTGAAATTCGTAAGCAATTTGAGATTAAGGAGCTGGAACTCAATGCACTGCTGGAGATCACGCAGGCTATTAACAGCAATTTACCCGAAGAATCACTTTATAAGATCTATAACTTTACGCTGCGCTCGAACCTGAACATAACCAAGATGGCGTTGTTTGTTCTGGATGACGACTGGTTCTGCAAGGCGCATTTTGGCACCCGGCACCATTACGGCAAGGTGAAACTATTGCCTGAATTCAAAACCATCCAGGATATCACCCATTTGCGGGAGTTTGAAGAATGCGAGTTCACCGAGTTTGATATCATCATCCCGGTCGCGCATAAGAGTCATACCCTTGCCCTTGTGTTTGTCGGCGGACTTGATAAAAATGACGTCCGTTATGAAACCGAGGATGGCATCCGGTTCATCCAGGCGCTGAGCAACATCATCATTGTCGCCATTGAAAATAAAAAGCTGGCCAGGAAGCAGCTTGAGCAGGAATCGCTGCGCAAGGAACTGGAAATCGCAAGCGATGTACAACAGTTCCTGTTTCCGAAACACTTGCCGAATACTGACCGGTTGAAAGTAGAGGCCAGCTATCTTCCGCATGACCGGGTCGGCGGCGATTATTACGATTATATTCCCATCAACAAGCACCAGTTTCTTATCTGCGTCGCAGACGTGAGCGGCAAAGGAATACCGGCAGCCTTGATGATGTCAAATTTCCAGGCGTCCTTGCGCACACTGATTCGCCAAACGCCGAATCTTACCGACATTATTGAAGCGCTGAACTTCCAGGTACTGGAAAATACAAAGGGCGAAAAATTTATCACTTTCTTTGCGGCGATCTACGACATCAACCTGAAGACGATGGTATACGTTAATGCCGGTCACAATCCCCCGATACTATGGGATCGCCGGAACGGGATCCGGCTGCTCGAAGACGGCGCTACGGTACTGGGAGCCATGCATCCGCTGCCATTTATTAACGAAGGATTTGTTCCCGACCTCGATCATTTTCTGATCTTCTGCTATACCGACGGATTAACAGAAACGCTGAACGAAGAAGGCAAGGAATTCGGCGTGGAGTTTTTGCTGGACTACTTCAGCAAAGATCATACGAATACCAAAGATCTGAAGACCATACATCAGGACATTATTGTCTCGCTTGACAACTTCAAAGGACGCAACGGCTACCACGATGATATTACCATACTTTCCTGCAGGGTGGAGTAGGTATTGTGCCCCTTTCACGATGCCCTGATTTTTCAAGCGCCGGCGCTCCCTGCCGACAACGTACAACTGCATGATCCATCGTACACCATTCTTCCTTCCATTATTTTATCCATCGCTTGTCTGGCGCATTCGCACGGAGGAGAAAGTGCTTTACCTTACCTTCGACGATGGGCCGGTATCCGGACCGACCGAATTTGCTTTACATACCCTCTCGCGCTATTCGGCGAAAGCCACCTTTTTCTGCATTGGCGACAATGTTCGCAAGCATCCCGAAATCTTCTCCAAGATCATCGAGGAAGGCCATGCGGTCGGAAACCACACCTTCAATCACCTCAACGGCTGGAGAACGAATACCGACCGTTATGTGGAGAACACCGCGCGCTGCCAGGAGCAAATGAATCTTTTCAGCGAAAAAGCTATGGTACAGGGCGGTTTGCAACAGGCGAGTCCGATGGCCAATATCGAACCGTCCCGCTTATTCAGACCTCCCTACGGACGCATCAGCAGGAAGCAAATCCAGGCCTTGCAAGACTACAGGATTGTCATGTGGGATGTGTTGTCCATGGATTATAACCGCCTCTTGTCACCCGAGTCATGCTTCCGGAGTACCATGCATGCCTGCCGCCCGGGTTCGATCATCGTGTTTCACGACAGCTATAAAGCCGAGCGCAATATGGCGTATGCATTGCCGCGGCTGCTCGATCACTTTTCGCAACAGGGATATTCGTTTAAAGCACTCGCGTCATGAAACGTGTTCTGGTGGCGCCACTGGACTGGGGCCTTGGCCATGCAACGCGATGTATACCCGTAATCCGTGCGTTGCTGGAGCGGCATTGTGAAGTTTACATCGCGAGCGCCGGTAATGCTATTGCACTGCTTCGGCATGAGTTCCCAACCCTGCACTTTTTTGAACTGCCGGCGTACAATCCGCGATACCCCCGTACCGGCGCCATGGCTTTTAAAATGATCGTCCAGATTCCCAAGTTTTGGGACACTATCCGGCGGGAGCACCAGGTGTTGGAAAGCATTGTCCGTCAGCACCAGATAGCGCTTGTTATATCCGACAATCGCTACGGGTGCTGGTCGGATGCCGTTCCATCGATCTTCATCACGCATCAAAGCAATATTTTGATGCCGAAGCGCTTCGGCGTTTTCGCCGGACTGGTACGGCGTGCCAACGAAAAAATGACGCGAAAATTTTCAGTTTGCTGGATTCCTGACCTGCCCGGCGAGCATAGTCTGGCCGGTGCGTTGGCCGCCCTCGCAAAAAACCGGAAGGTACTCAGGCACCGCTACGTCGGCCTCCTGTCGCGGTTTAAGCGCGGATCGGGTACCACCACCCGGTACGATCTGCTTTGTATCTTTTCAGGTCCTGAACCGCAGCGTACCTTGCTTGAGAATATTGTTGTCCGGCAGATGCAGCAAACGAAGCTGCGTGTCGTTATTGTCCGTGGTCTGCCCGCCGGACAAAATCACCCGCCTTTGGAAACGGTCGCAGAAGTGGTTGAATTCGCGACGACAGATCAGCTGCAGTTACTGATCGACGCATCGTCCGTGGTGTTGGCGCGCAGCGGTTTCAGCACTGTCATGGATCTGGCACAACTTGGAAAGAAGGCTATCTTTATTCCGACACCCGGCCAGACGGAGCAGGAGTATTTGGCCGAACGACTCTCCCGGCTTACACTGGCGCTTTGTGTAAAGCAGGAAAATTTTGATCTTAAAAAGGCCTGGGAATCGTCGAAGACCTGCCCGGGGTTTGGTGACTGGCATCAGCAAGAGGATATGTTAACGGAAGCTATAGATGAAGCGCTGCGCCTATGAAAAAACTAATATCGAGTTTTGGTTTTGCAGTCAGGGGAATTGTCGTTGCATTTACGGAGCAACGCAACCTGAGGATCCAATCACTCGTGGCGACCGTTGCCATCGGGCTGGGATGGTACTTCCGGATCGCCGGGTGGGAGTGGTGCCTCGTCATTATACTCATCGGGTTGGTGATCAGCCTGGAGCTGGTGAATTCCGCCATTGAAAATCTCGTGAACCTTGTAACAACGGAATGGCTTCCCCTCGCCGGGAAAATAAAAGATATTGCGGCCGGCGCCGTATTGATCATCTCCATGACGTCGTTAATTGTCGGGATCGTTATCTTTGGCAAGTATGTTATTGAATAAGTGTCATGTTGGATGATCGACGCCGCCGAAAATAAAAACACTGTAGCTGAGATGATGGACTACTATATCGATACGCACGCGCACATTTACGCAGACGAATTTTCTGCCGACCGCGAGGACATGCTGGCCCGCAGTGAAGCGGCGGCAGTCCGCACGATCCTGATGCCGAACGTAGACCATACGTCCATTGATAAGATGATGGAAGTGGAGCGCCGGAATCCGGCGTCGTGCTTTGCGATGATGGGACTGCACCCGTGTTCGGTAAAGAAAGATTTTGAGAAAGAATTGTATGTGGTGGAAGACTGGTTGTCGAAACGGAAGTTCACGGCCGTAGGGGAGATCGGTACTGATCTGTACTGGGACCAAAGCCTGTGGGATCAGCAGCAGGAGGCTTTCCGGATTCAGGTGAAGTGGGCGTTGAAATACGATTTGCCGATTGTCATTCACTCCCGGGAAAGTATCGATCAGACCATTGCCCTCGTCGAAGAGCTAAAGACGGAAAAACTGCGCGGTGTCTTTCATTGTTTTTCCGGCACGCCTGAGCAGGCCAGAAGGATCATCGCGCTCGGCTTTTACCTGGGTATCGGGGGCGTTGCGACCTTTAAAAATGGCGGACTTGATAAAGTATTACCGGAAATTGCGCTTGAGCATCTCGTCCTTGAAACCGATAGTCCGTACCTGGCGCCGGTTCCGCACCGGGGCAAGCGGAACGAACCGGCTTACATTCCGATCGTTGCCGGCAGGATCGCCGAAATAAAAAATATTTCCGTCGAAGAAGTCCGGAATGCAACCACGTCCAGCGCCGCACGATTATTCAGTTTGAAATAAAATTCCATCATTTCTGCCTTTAACGGAAACAGCATGCATTTAAAAACCATCAGGATCAGCACAGCACTGCCGGGAAAACTGCGGTCCAGGATACTGATCATCTATACCGGCGGTACTTTCGGAATGATGTATGATAAAGATGGCGTACTCATTCCTTTCGACTTCGCTTCCATTCTCGAGCATCTGCCGGCTTTAAAAAATCTTCATCTTGAGATTACCGTGGTTTCGTTCGCGACGCCGATCGACTCCTCTAACATCAATCCGGGTCATTGGCAAGTCATGGGCAAGATCATTTACGATCACTACCATGAAAATGACGGGTTCCTCGTGCTGCATGGAACCGATACAATGGCCTTTACCGCGTCGGCCCTGAGTTTCATGCTCGAGGGCTTGCAGAAACCGGTGGTAATAACGGGTGCACAGCTACCCATCACGGAGCCCCGGTCGGATGCGCGTGAAAATCTGATCACAGCCCTGGATATTGTGTCGAGCCGGAAAGACGGTACCGCACTGGTCCCGGAAGTGTGCATCTATTTCGATTATGAATTGTTGCGCGGCAACCGTTCCAAGAAAGTAGAGAGTATGCAGTTCGATGCTTTCGATTCCGGTAACTATCCGCCGCTGGCAAAGGTGGGCGTCAAAATCGATTATAATTTCGCGGCCATCAAGCCGGTGGGCAAGACACAGAACCTTTGTTTAAGGTCCAATTTTGACCCCAATATCTCCATTCTCAAGTTATTTCCCGGTATTCAAAAAACGTGTGTCAACGCGATCCTCTCCACACCGGGTTTACGGGCGGTAGTATTGGAGACCTATGGATCGGGAAATGCGCCTACATTGCCGTGGCTGATGAGCGAGATCCGGAGCGCTATCGAAAGCGGCATTATTGTCGTCAATATCTCGCAGTGCCAGGGCGGAAGGGTTTTGCAGGGGAGGTACGAAACCAGCAAAAACCTGGAGGAGATCGGTGTCATCGCCGGGGCGGACATGACAACCGAAGCTGCCGTGACCAAACTGATGCTTTTGCTGGGAGAATTCGGCACGGAGCGGACCAGGGAACTGCTTGGCGTGTCTCTCGCCGGAGAATTGACCGAGGGGTGACTTGCAAAGGCACGATTTTATTGATTTCTTTGTGCCCCGTTTGTTCCGGGCCACAAAACAAGGAGAGATGTCCGAGTGGTTTAAGGAGCACGCCTGGAAAGTGTGTATACCCCTAAAGGGTATCTAGGGTTCGAATCCCTATCTCTCCGCAGAAGCCTTGCAATTCTTGCAGGGCTTTTTTTATGCTTTTGAAGCATCAGGGTTTACCCCGACGGTAAGCAGGTTTAAAAAGGTGGATCTCCAGCGCATCTAACGCCATTCGTCGGCGTTTACTACAGTTAACCGCTTGTTTGACCCGTCGCAATCGGTTTCGCCGTGTTTCCCTGATTTTTTGCAAACCCGGTTTTCCCTCATACATGGCTGCCCGGTCTTCCGCACCTTTGATATATCGATTCAACAAAATATAATCTATATGAAACTCCAGAGCAGAATTATTGAAAGAAGCCTTAACGCGATCATGGTTTTCTTTTTAATGATCGCAACCGGAATATACGGATGCACCGTTCAGGCACAGTCATTGAGACCTGATCAGTTTGAATTTAAAAGCAGTCATCCTATTGCGCAGGTGAAGAACACGCCGAAAGCTATCCATCACGTGGAAGGTATAAACATGTTCGCGCAGGCGATCCCGTTGAACCACGATATCAACAGC
>DASPJC010000395.1:0-5123 GCA_035628815.1 Ohtaekwangia sp.
TGCAGGAAGTCGCGCCGGTATCAAAAGCGTACTTGCAATTAAAGAACTGAATGCAGCCGGTGACAAGACCATCGACGCCGGCAGGATTGTCTATGATGGGCACGAAAGCGATCCGACCATTGAAGGTCCGAAGTTTCACAAACGCAGAGGCTACTACTACATCTTCGCGCCCGCAGGCGGCGTGTCAACGGGATGGCAACTGGTATTGCGTTCTAAAAATGTTTATGGTCCGTACGAGCGAAAAGTTGTCATGGACCAGGGGAAGACCTCGATCAATGGTCCTCACCAGGGCGCCTGGGTCGATACTGCAACAGGAGAGGATTGGTTCCTGCACTTTCAGGATAAAGAGGCTTATGGTCGTGTTGTCCATCTGCAACCCATGACGTGGATCAAGGACTGGCCTGTGATCGGATCAGATACGGACGGTGACGGAAAGGGAGAACCTGTATTGACCTGGAAGAAGCCGAAGGCCGGAAGGGTATATCCGGTCGTTACACCTCCCGAGAGCGATGAGTTCAGTAGCCATACCCTGGGTTTGCAATGGCAATGGCAGGCGAATCCGCAGCCCCCATGGTCGTTCCTGAATAGTGCGAAAGGATCGTTGCGGTTGTATTCCGTAAAACTATCGGAGGAAGCAAAGAACCTGTGGGACGTGCCCAACATCCTGATGCAGAAATTTCCCGCGGAAGAATTTATGGTGACCGCCAAAGTATCATTCACCCCGAATGCGAAACTGGAGACGGAAAAAGCAGGACTGGTGATCATGGGTATGAACTATGCAAGCCTGTCTGTGGCAAAAGCGAAGGACGGTTTGCAGCTCATCTATGCCACGTGCAACGATGCCGCTAAGGGAAAGCCGGAAAGCGAGCGTTTTGTGAGTACTGTGAAAAGTGATTTGTATTTACGGGTGATGGTAACGAAAGGAGCGAAGTGTAGATTCAGCTATAGCGCGGATGGAAAGAATTTTAAAAGTGCGGGAGATGAATTTCAGGCCGTGCCCGGGAAATGGATCGGTGCCAAAGCAGGATTATTCTGCGTGAGGAAAGAACAAACGAACGACTCCGGTTATATGGATGTCGACTGGTTCAGGGTAGAATCGTTGAAGTGATCAATAATATGAGAAAAGTATTGATTGGAATAATGTTGTTGTTGCAGGCATGCGATACACCCGCGCAGCAACCGTCGTATAAGACAACGTACGTCGTCGCACAGGATGGAAGTGGTGATTATACCACGTTGCAGGAGGCCCTGGACAACTGCAAGGCATTTCCGGATGAACGCATTGTCATTACGCTGAAGCCGGGTGTTTACAAAGAGAAAGTTGTTGTACCCTCGTGGACAACCCGTATATCGCTCATCGGCGAGAACGCGGCCACGACGATAATTTCATTTGATGATTACTCCGGCAAAGGGGATATCAACACGTTCACGTCATACACCATCAAAGTTCTCGGCGATGATTTTTATGCCGAGAACATTACTTTTGAAAATTCCGCGGGACCGGTTGGCCAGGCCGTTGCGTTGCATGTGGAAGCCGATCGTTGTGTTTTTAGGAACTGCCGCTTCACCGGGAACCAGGATACCGTTTATACGGGGGGAAATAACAGCCGGCAATACTTCGCAACCTGTTACATTGAAGGCACGACGGACTTTATTTTCGGAGCGGCTACGGCAGTGTTCGAAAATTGTACGATTCACAGTAAGAAGCATTCATACATAACGGCCGCTTCAACGCCAGAGGGAAAGAAATTTGGCTATGTTTTTTTAAACTGCACGCTGACGGCAGCACCGGATATTACAAAAGTTTACCTCGGCCGTCCATGGCGGAATCATGCAAAGACAGTATTTATACGGTGCAACCTCGGGGCGCATATACTTCCTGAAGGATGGCACAACTGGAGCAAACCCGAGGCGGAACAAACAGCGTTCTATGCTGAATTCGAATCGACAGGAAGCGGTGCCAACCCGCAAAAGCGGGTATCGTGGTCGCACCAGCTGACAGCCCATGAAGCTTCAGCCTATACGTTGGAAAAGATACTGACGGGTACTGACCATTGGGACGCCCGTGCGGCAAAGGCTAAATGATTATGAGACGTTTCCTGACCATACTGCTGATGTTTCCTGCCGCACTGCTGGCGCAGCGGAAATATGATTTTATTGTCGCGAAGGATGGTACCGGAAATTACCAGACCGTCCAGGAGGCGATCAATGCGGTGCCTGACTTCAGAAAAGCCCGCACAACAATACTGATCAAAGCCGGCACGTACAAGGAAAAACTGGTACTGCCCAAATCAAAAAGCGACGTGACGTTTATAGGCGAAGACGCATCGAAGACCATCCTGACGTACGATGACTACGCTTCAAAGAAGAACCGCTTTGGAGAGGAAATGGGAACGACCGGGTCTACGAGCTTTTATGTGTTCGGCGACGATTTTACTGCCGAGAACATCACCTTTGAAAATTCTGCCGGGCCGGTAGGGCAGGCGGTCGCTGTCCGTGTCGACGCTGACCGCGTGGTGTTCATCGACTGCCGCTTTCTCGGGTTTCAGGATACATTATATCCCTTTGGCGAGAAAAGCCGTCAGTACTACAGGAACTGCTATATCGAAGGAACCGTCGATTTCATTTTCGGGTGGTCGACAGCCGTGTTCGAAGATTGCACAATCTTCTGCAAGAAAGGTGGATATGTAACGGCGGCATCGACCCTGGAGACGACACCGTATGGATTTGTATTTCTGAACTGCAGGATTACAGGTGATGCCCCGGAGCATTCCTTTTATCTTGGAAGGCCGTGGCGCCCGTATGCCAAAACGGTTTTTATCGATTGTTTTCTCGACAAACACATCCGGCCGGAAGGCTGGCATAACTGGGACAAGCCCGATGCGGAAAAAACGGCGTACTATGCCGAATATAGATCCACCGGACCAGGCGCCAATCCAAAGGCACGCGCGCCGTGGACGCACCAGCTGACGGATGAAGCGGTAAAGCAGTATACATTAGATAAGATCTTCGGGGACTGGGATCCCGCAATCAACCGATAGCCATATCGTTAGTAGCTTCCCTTACAGCGACACGCCGCGTTTCCAGGGGATGAAATCGTCCTGGTTCAGCAACGTCGCTTTCGTTTTCGTTTTGCCACTGGCCACATCAATGATGAAGTCGAGGATCTCCTGTCCAACTTCCGCGATGGTCTTTTCGCCCGAGATCACGCTGCCGGTGTCGATATCAATAATGTCGGGCATCTTCAGGGCGAGCTTCGTGTTGGAAGAAACTTTTATCACGGGGGCGATGGGGTTGCCTGTGGGTGTACCAAGGCCTGTGGTAAACAGCATGACATTGGCGCCGGATCCGGCCATGGCGGTTGTACTCTCCACGTCGTTGCCGGGTGTGCAAAGTAAGTTCAGTCCAGGTTTCTTTACATATTCGGTGTAGTCGAGGACGTCCGTAACGGGTGAGGTACCGCCTTTTTTGGCCGCGCCTGCAGACTTCATCGCGTCAGTGATTAATCCATCTTTAATGTTGCCGGGCGAGGGGTTCATATCAAAACCTGAACCGACCGCGACAGCGGCTTTTGAATACGCGCGCATCAGTTCGCCAAAGCGTTCTGCCACAGCGGTGTTAACACATCGGTTGATGAGCTCCTGCTCGACACCGCACAGTTCCGGGAATTCCGAGAGTATCGATGTTCCGCCGAGCGCCGCGATAAGATCCGCGGTATGGCCAATGGCCGGATTTGCAGATATACCGGAAAATCCATCCGACCCGCCGCACTCCAAACCCACCACCAGCTTACTCAGCGGCGCCGGCTGGCGGGTCTGCTGATCCGCCTTGATAAGCTCCAGGAACGTTTCCCGTATGGCACGCGCCAGCAGCTCCTGCTCCGTTCCTTCCTTTTGTTGCTCAAGGATGATGAGGGGCTTCGAGAAATTATTCAACGCATCAAGCTTCTGTTTCAAAACGTCGACCTGTGCATTCTGGCAGCCGAGACTTAATACAGTGGCACCGGCGACGTTGGGATTGTGGATATAGCCTGCGAGCAGCGCGCATAAAGCTTCCGAATCCTGCCGCGTACCGCCACAGCCACCTTCATGGGTAAGAAATTTTATACCGTCAATGTTTCTGAACAACCGGGATTCCCCCTGGGCGGTATTGCTCTGAAAACTCAGTTCTTTGATCGCCTCGACCTTTCCGGCTTTATAGAGACTGATCATTTCATGAACGTAATGCTTGTAGGAATCCGGTTTCGCGAAGCCTAGTTCTTCTTCGAAAGCCTGCCGGATCATGTTGACATTACGGTTCTCGCAGAAGACCAGCGGGATCACCAGCCAGTAGTTTGCTGTTCCTACCTGTCCGTCTTTCCGGTGAAAGCCGAGGAAAGTTTTATTTTTCCACCGGCTGACGTCGGGAGCCTGCCATTCGAAGGATTTCGATTTTCCGGTGAAGTCGGATGATTTATGTTTGACATTGTGGGTCCCGATGGCTCCTCCGGCGGGAATGTTTTTCAACGCTTTTCCGACGAGGACGCCGTACATGACGATCTCTTCTTCCGGGGCCAGATCCCGCTCGACGAATTTATGTTTTGCCGGGACGTCATCCACGAGTTGGAGGGTGGTGTTGCTCACGCTGATTTTTTCGCCGGCTTTGAGGTCGGACAACGCCACAAACACGTTGTCGGCGGGATGAATTTTTAAATATTTATTTGACATATTAATAAAACACTTATCTTGCGCAATCGATTGCGCAATCTACATACTTTTTGGAATATGTAATACGCAATCACCGGATTTGGTTAACTTAAATTTTTAAAGTTCCATGACGCCACCCGCGAATGATCTCGTCACCATGCTTCGGAAGACCGGACTCATTCCCGTGTTCAGCCACCTGGAAGTGGATCTCCTTGTAAAAATAGCAACCTTATCCTATCAATGTGGTATCCGGGTGTTTGAATTTTCGCATCTCCGTGACAACCGCGGCCTTCGCCTCTTTCAACACCTCACCGAGCAGACACACCTGTATCCCGATCTCATCTTCGGCGTCGGTACGGTGCTGGATGCAACCATGACCGAACGGTATATCCAGGCCGGTGCACAGTTCATCGCTTCGCCTTTTATGCGACCGGATAT
>DASPJC010000396.1:0-4676 GCA_035628815.1 Ohtaekwangia sp.
AGCCGTCGGAATAGCTTCCGAACCAAAGGTTCTCCTCGTGGTCACGGTATGCGGTGAAAAAGACGTCCGTTTCCAGGCCGCTGTCATGCTCACCCGCGGTGTAACGCCGGATCACCTCCCCATTCCTGTTCAGCTGAAAGATGCCTTCACCGTCGGTTCCTGCCCAGATGTTGCCATCGGAATCGTTGCATAGCCCATGATAGGGAACATATCGTTCAGCGGATCTGGAAAAAATTTTTGTCTGTATGGTGGTGAACTTCTTCGCCGCGTTGCCGATCATGAAGATACCATCGCCATGCGTGCCCAGCCAGATGTTTTTGTCATTGTCTTCAAAGATAGACAGAATGGTATGATGTGATATATCATATCTATCCACCACGCCAATCTGACGCACCGTTAGTTTATCAGGCCAAACCCCCTCATAGTTTTTCAGGCTCATCGCGTATAGTCCATGGCCGCGGGTGCCGATCCAGAGGGTTTTATCGGAATCCTCTTTGAGCGAAAATACCGGCTTACCATCCAGTTCGCCCTGTGCTGAAACAACATGAAATCGGTTATCCCTCCTCGCATAAACCACCAGGCCCTGGGTTGTACCGATCCAGATGTTGCCAAAGTGATCCTCCTGAAAGCATTTAATGTACAAAGAGGGAAGAATATCGTTGGACGAAAGGTCGTTTCGTCGTTTCATGATTTTTGCCGCATCGGACTCGAATACATTAAGTCCCTTGTCCTGCGAACCGACCCAAAGCAACCCATACGTATCTTCATGCATTACGATCGTCGCCGTACTCGTCAACAAGGGAAGATTGCCTTCGTTATACGCAGTATACTGTTTTGTTTTTTTATCAAACAGGCCGAAGCCGCCCCAATACCAGGCAACCCACAGGTGTCCTTTTTTTTCTTCCGTGATAAAGCTTACGTCATTCCTGTTGACCCCGGTTGAGTCGATAAAAGGGAATAGCTGTTCTGTAGAAAGATCGAAGCGATACATACCTTGTCTGGATGATACCCACAGGTCACCATCGCGATCGTTGAAAATGCGTTGAACGAAATTGTCATGCAGGAACCGCGTGTCCTGACAATCAAACCTGAAAGCCTGAAACGAATAGCCGTCAAAACGATTGAAGCCGTCATCGGTGGCGAACCACATCAGGCCTTTTTTGTCCTGCGTGATACTGTTGACCACCGCCTGGGAAAGTCCTTCGGTTACGCCGTATTTTTTTATGAGACGTTCGTACCCGTGTTGCGCATAGACATTCATGCTCAACAGCCAGAACATCATGATGCCGATGCGCCTTGTTGTATTTCTTAAAAGCATATTCATCCACGCCCCGGGCAGCTCACCGGTTATTAAATTTAACGAATCCCGTCCGATTCTCTACAAGGCCTTATCAATCGGAAAATCCCTTCCTGAGAATGCTTTTTTGCTCGTCCAGTCCACCGCCGGATTGCTCCAGAACTCATCTTTTTCCGGAAGTCCCAATGGCAGAAACGCTGCCGTGCACAAATAGAGGCTGCCGGTTGAAATATAATGTTCACCAACCGCCGGCTGATGCCCCGCCAGTCCGATGGTAAGCCAGCCGTTGTCATCAAAGGTACCGGGAGCGCCCATCGTTCGCTGAATAACCGCCGTAAGCGCAGTACGTACCTGTGCAGGTTTCAGGCTCGGCGGCAGGTGCTGCTGCAGCGCCATTTGTGCCAGTAGCTGGAAAGCGCCGCAGCGATAGGCAAGCGACCTCCCCGTGGGCGGAAATGTGCCCTCCGGTGAAATCAAGCGTTCCTGTATTTCGGCGTAGCGTTGCGCGCGTTTGATGACGACGCCAAGGGCATTCTTCACGTCACGATTGTTTTCCAGGAGCGTTTTTAAGATGTCGATCATCATCGGCTGGATCACATAACTATTGTAATAGTCGTAATGAAACTCCGGGCCGTCACCATAGATTCCGTCCCCTTTATACCACGACTCGTGTTCCTGCAACGCGTAGTCTATACGGGCCGAATCACAGTCGCCGGAAAATCGAAGCAGCGCTGCTTCTACCATAGCTGTAAATAACAGCCAGTTACTGTGGTATGGTTTTATGGCCCGCGTTGACCGGAGCGCGGCAAGCAAATTCTTTTGCGTTTCTGTCTCCAGGTTCCCCCAGAGGTTCCTGGGCGCGCGAATAAGCGCATGGGCCAAAAAAGCCGCGTCGACTAAAGGTTGTTTGTCTTCGGTGAAATTCATGTAATCCTTCGCTGTCGGTGTGACAGCATGCTTTATTGACAACGTTGCGAGCCCGATGAATTTCTGTCGCAAAGTATTTTCTGATGCATTGCCCCCATTGAGCTCAAGCCATGGGGCCATCCCCGATAGTGTGCGACCCAAGGCTTCAAGGTAGGTAACTTTCATTCGGTGCGCTTTGCCATCGGGTACCGACTCCACCGGCATGTCGCGTTTAAGTTGATCTTTGCTTAGCGATGTGAGCACGGGTGATGCCACGCGAAGGAGTGTTTCGAGCCAAAATTTCCGGGCATCAAATGGCGGGGGTATTTCATGGGTATTGCCGGTAGTCCCGAAAAATGGCAATCCCGGCAAAAGGGAAACACCTTTAATAAAGTTTCTTCTGATCATACTGGAAACATCGCATTAATTATCCGACAATTTATAAATCTCGCTTGCGGCCAGCAGGAATGCGCCGGAGCCGTATTCCTGGTAGTTCTCGATGGTAACTTTGTCAGGCGCAGCACCGATGGGTTGTACCCATTGAAGTTTACCCGCGGGTGTAAGGTAGCGGTTCAGCCCTTTCCAGGATTTTTTAATGACCGGCAAATACTTGTCTTCATCCAGGATACAGTTGTTAACGCCCCAGGCCATCGCGTAGCAAAAGAATGCAGAGCCGCTGGTCTCGGGGTGCGGTACTTCTTTTTCATCGAGCAGGCTGGGCCGCCATAAGCCGTCTTTTTTATTTTGGATTTTCGCAAGTGCCGCAGACATCTCCCTGAACAAGCTCGCATACTTATTATAATCCGGATGATCCTTTGGAAGGTATTGAAGCACTCTTGCCGTACCGGCCAGTACCCACCCGTTGCCACGCGCCCAGAACGTCTTTTTACCGCCGGGCGTTTTTTTATCAAAGTAAGACTTGTCGCGAAAGAAAAGATGTTCGTCCTTGTCATAAAGGAATGCATGCGTGTCCCAGAACATCGTGCTTAGAAAGGAAAGATATTTCTCGTCACCCGTGGCTTTATAAAGCCTCGCCAGCACCGGCGGGGCCATGAACAATGCGTCGCACCACCACCAGTCTTCACGGCCTGGTTGGGGATCCATGATAAGTGAATCAAAAGTGTTTTTTGTGTCCGCGATCATGCGTGGATCTTTCCTGATTTCATATATCTCCAGGTAGGTTTGACCTTTGGCATGATCATCGGCATGACGGAAACGCTGCGCAAGTTTCCAGTCGAAGGATTCAGACCACCGGATCGCAGCGTCAAGATATTGCTGGTCCTGCGTAGTCTGATAGAGCGCCATTACGCCCGTGTAAAAAGCTGCACGTGCCCAGTCATTTTCGTTTTTTGCGTTAAAAGATACCGGGTTGTCCATTTGCCAACGATAAACCTTTTGCATGTCAGCGACTACCTGGTCCTTGGAAAAAAGATCGTTTTTGCTTTGAGCGCTTGCTGAATAAAAATGCATCAACAACACCACACTGAACCCAATTGCGGGTATACTTTTTGTCATCGTAATATACATTAGATGTAAAACAGAAGCCCGGCGTCCACAAAAGACGCCGAGCATTTGATAACAATTTAATCTAAAAATTTTTACCCCGGGACGTTAATACCCCTGGTTCTGACCCAGGTCTGCGTCTTTGTTCAAATCGATTTCAGATTGTGGTATCGGTAAATACAGTTTTTCGCCACCCTGAAGAACCTCCATCCCGGTAACATCGATACTTGAATTTCCGACGGGCGGATTTCGGCTCACGATACGCTCGTACAACGTGCCTGTGCGCATCAGGGTAAGCCTCCTGTTTTCCTCCCCGATCAGCTCGCGCGCCCGCTCATCGAGGATAAAGTCCAGGTCGATATCAGCGGCATCGACAGTCGGCGCATTGGCCCGGGTACGCAGCTCGTTAATGCTGGTCGCGGCTTCATCCGGATGACTTTGCCGGAGTTGAGCCTCGGCCAGCAGTAAATAAGTTTCGCCCAGGCGCATCAGCGGCAGATCTTTGTACATGGCATAGCCAAATGCATCGAGTGGATCGAAGTGACCCCACTTCAGGGTATAAGGATGCATCCGGAACAACGTGTCGGCTGGAGCAGGATTGACCTTTTGTCCGAACGTTGGCTTCGTAACATCGTTGTACCAGAATTCCCGTTTAATGCTGTATTTTGAATTACGCATATCGCCGGGAGGATATAATCCGTACAATACCCAATTGTTCAGGCGAATGCGTGAGATACCGCGCCCGCCAAGACTGTCGGCGGGTACCATACCGGGAATGTTGTGATAACCACATCCCCAAACGCGTCGTTGCTGAGGATCGCCGCCGATCGAATTGGGAATGTCCCGCCGGTTTACAATCTCGAAATTCCAGATTACTTCCGTGTTGCCTTGCGATCTTCTTTGGTTCCCGGGGCGGAACATATCGGAAAACGCGTCGCCGGGTTCCGTCGACTTTACGCCGTAACGGTTT
>DASPJC010000397.1:0-14601 GCA_035628815.1 Ohtaekwangia sp.
CACCTGTTCAAAGGCCAGGAACTTCAGCACGCTCGGATTGACCGAAGGATGAAACCGCAGACCGCCTTTATAGGGTCCAATCGCACTGTTCATTTGCACGCGGTAACCACGGTTGACCTGAACCTCACCTTTGTCATCCAGCCAGTTCACCCGGAAGGAGATCAGGCGCTCCGGCTCCAGCATGCGCTCCAGGATCTTGAGCCGGTTAAATACCGGGTTGCGCTCCAGTACCGGCAAAACGGACATGATAACTTCCTCTGCAGCCTGAAGGAACTCCGGCTCGTGAGGATTCTTTTGTTTGACTTTGTCTAAAATTTCCGAGTGCATAGACTGAAGATAAAATGCGTATGTACCTAACAAGAGTAAGGTGTCAAGGACAATGGCCACTGGCTAACAAAAGTAAGTATGGCAACCATTGCGTATGCGAAAGTATTTTAATTTTCCCCGTGCCGGAAAAAACGTGAATTAATTTTTTATCACGCATCTTAGCATCTTCATATGCGTTCAGGTACGAGGCCTGGAACGGCTACAAGTAATATCGATCAAATGAAAAATTCAAGAATTGCCATTATCGGCGGCGGCAACCTGGGCGGCGCTATTGCAGAAGGACTAATTAAAAGCCGGTTCGTTGCACCGGACCGCATTACCGTAACGCGGAGAAACGTTGAGGCACTTCATCACCTTGCCGCACAGGGCGTGAAGGTCACCGCTGACAACGCGGAGGCCATACGCAACAGTGAAGTCATTATTGTAGCGCTTAAACCGTACAATGTTAAAGACGTACTGGAGGGCTTGAAAAAGCACTTCGATGCAAAACAACATGTCGTCATCAGTGTGGTTACCGGTGTTTTCCTGAAAGACCTGACCGCAATCGTCGATCATGGTGTTCCCATTTTCCGGGCTATGCCCAACACCGCCATCGCCATCCAGGAATCTGTTACGTGCCTGTGTCATGCAGGCGGTAGTGAAGCGCAGGTCCAGTACGTCACCGAGCTTTTTGACCAGCTGGGCATCACCATCGGCCTGGATGAAAAACTGATGGATGCCGCCACGGTGCTGGGCGCCTGCGGAATTGCCTACGCGCTCCGTTTTATCCGGGCCTCCACACAGGGCGGTATTGAGATCGGTTTCGATGCGAAGACGGCAAATCTCATTGCTGCACAAACCGTGAAAGGCGCCGCCGAATTACTGCTCAAACTAAACCGCCACCCCGAAGAGGAGATCGACAAAGTCACCACACCCAAGGGCTGCACGATCGTAGGATTGAATGAAATGGAGCACCGGGGCTTTAGTTCGTCGCTTATTAAAGGGATCGGTGCGTCATTCGACAAAATCGTGAAATAAAGCTTCGAGCTGTAGCAACGCGCTGATGCTGGCCGATATTTTAAACAACAAGGAAAGGTGGATCTATTAAATTTGCTAGGACCCAAGTCCTAAGGCCAAAGCCAGGCACGGGTCCTGATCTAGAACCGTACTCTGATCTCATCTTTATAGTCAACCGGTACCTTCACCGGGAACCCTTTGTAGGTCAGTTTTAAAAACCCTTGATACCGAACATCGAGTTTTTTTCCGCCGAGCATTCCCATCAAGGTATCCATGAAGCCCAGCTCTTTCATGGCCAGGTTGACTTCCAGCGGTACCGTAAACTCACCGCGCGAAGGGATCGTAATCTTCATTTCCTGGTCAACCGTTCCAACCTTCTTGCCATTGACATAAATATCGACCTTGATTTTTTTCAGTCGGCCGCGTTCGCGGTTGGGATTATAGAAGATGGCCTGCGCCTTCAGCCGCGGGTCAGACGAAGCGTCAACCACAACATCTTTGATCTGTTTTAAAACAACCCGTTCATCAGGCACGCACGATTGCAAAATCGCGACACCCACCATCAGAACAATGATCGGATAGGAGCATCGTTTTAAAAGCTTTTGAAAACCTGTTGGCATATTCTTATCTGGTATTTAAAAAGTCGGCAATCATAATTTTACCGCACTTAAGTATAGACATTAAATCAATAACTTTGTTACATGCATGCGCAATTGGAGTCCATTGCCGACGGACTGGCGGAACACGGTTACGCCGTAGTAGATCAATTCTTGAGCCAGGATGAAGTTAACGCGATACTGGCGGCAGAAAGTTTTAAGGCCGAAAACAATGATTTCCGTAAAGCGGGCATCGGAAAGAACGAAGCACATCAGATCAATGAGGCGATCCGGGGTGATTATATACGGTGGCTGGACCATCGGACCGCCCCACCCGCCGTTCGATTGTACCTGGACCGACTACGGGAGCTGATGCTGCATCTGAATCGTTCGCTTTACCTCAGCCTGAAGGATTTTGAGGTCCACATGACCGTCTATCCTTCGGGCAGTTTTTACAAACGTCATCTTGACCAGTTTAAAAAAGAAGACCACCGGCGACTTTCCGTTATTTGTTATCTCAACGCCGACTGGAAGGAACAGCACGGCGGACAACTTCGCATGCACTTCGATGGGGACAAGGTCGACATCCTGCCATTGGCCGGGCGTCTCGTTTGCTTCCGGAGCGAAATGATCGAGCACGAGGTACTGCCCGCGACCCGCGAACGGTTGAGCCTCACGGGATGGCTGCTGGACCATCTGGTTGAGCTTCGCTAGCGGAAGCTGACACGAAGCTTCTGGCTAAGCCAAAAAAATCCCGCCTTTTTTCTGCCGGTCATATATTTTCAATGCTGGAATTGAAAAAAGGGAATCCTTCGTAGCGAAAACCGTGTAAATTGCATTCCGTTTTCATAGGCTCGTACACATCATTATGAAGGAATATTTTTTGAAACTCTACCGTTACAATGCGTGGTCCAATAAACGCGTGATCAATACTTTATCGCGGCAACAGGTTCACGATGAAAAGATTCTTTCCCTGATGGGTCATATTGTCGCCGCACAATTTCTATGGTTACACCGTATTAAGGGACTGCCGCCGGCGGAAGTCAAACTATGGGGAGAGTACAAACTCGATCAGTTGATTGAAATGGCGGATGAGGCAGGTCGTCTCTGGCTCGAATTTGTCGAAACCACCGACAATTTCAATCGCGAACTTACTTATACCAACTATGTCGGCGACCCGTATGTGAACAACGTTGAGAACATCATGATCCACCTGGTCAACCATTGCAGCTACCACCGCGCGCAGATCGCCTTACTCTTAAGACAAAAAGGATTCGAGCCCATCAATACCGATTTCATCACGTACGATCGTGTGATCACCGGTCAATGGAAAGAATAGTTTAACATTTAACATTTACCATAACCGATAACGTATGAAGAATCTGATCCTGCTTCTTTGCCTTGCGCTGATACCCGGCGCCGCTTTTGCACAGGACGACATCACTGTATGTCATACACCGTCAACGGAAAAATTTGCCATGTTTGCATCGAACAAGGATTTCAATGCAGCGCATCCAATGCCCCGAACCTACACCCATGTTTCGGAAGAGGGCGGCAAGATGATCACCTTTAAGACGCCTGACGGTAAAACGGCGAATGCTTACCTGCTCCGGTCAAAAGCAAAATCGGATAACTGGATCTTCGTCTTCCAGGAATGGTGGGGATTGAATGACAACATTAAACGGCAGTCTGAAGATTTGTACAAGGATCTGGGAAACGTCAATGTACTGGCCCTGGATCTATATGACGGCAAACTTGCGACGGACCGGGAAAAGGCCGGTGAATACATGCAGCAGTTCAAGCAGGAACGGGGCGATGCCATTGTAAAAGGCGCTTTAAACTATGCCGGGAGCAATGCCAGAATAGGCACGGTGGGATGGTGTTTTGGCGGCGGACAATCCCTGCTCGCGGCCCTTACGGCAGGTAAACAAACGGCAGCCTGTGTAATCTATTACGGAATGCCGGTGGACGATGTCGAAAAACTGAAAACCTTGAATGCTGATGTGCTTGGAATTTTTGGAACAGAAGACAAGTGGATCAACCCGGAAGCCGTTCAAAAGTTTAAAGACAACATGGAAGCCGCCGGCAAAAAGGTGATCGTCAAAAATTATGATGCCGACCATGGCTTTGCGAACCCGAGTAATCCGTTGGGCGCGTTTGACGAGGATGCTTACAAGGACGCTTATCGGAATACAATCGAATACTTTAAAGAAAGACTGAAATAGCGAATACCTAATACAAAACTATCACTTAAACTGGCTAATAAGTACTATTGACCCAATGACGGAAGAACCGTCACTACAATCAAGTAAGTCTTAATAAAAGTAGTGTTGTCCGCCGCGATTTTCATAAACATCGCTGTTTTTTCAAACAGCTCTCTGTCGGTGTAGTCCGATACATTTTTTGGCGCATAAGTTATTTTGATTTTTGAGGCTTCCTTCGAGTTAGGCCATTAATCACCCTTTCTCTTCATCGTTTTGCCATATCACCGTATCTTTATTCGCGTACCACTCCGGGTAACGGGGCAGGTACAGCTTTTCAAGCTCACCGCGTTTTATCTTTAACGTAGGCGTCATAAGACCATTTTCAACCGTCCATTCTTCATTCATCACGACGACCTTCGCGAGGCGTTCGTAGTCTTCGGCGGTGCTGTTGATGTTTTCAACCGTGGCAATAATCTCCCTGATCAAGGCTTCCTTCGGTTTTGAACGCCCGGTTTTTGACAATACAACCAATGCAATCGGAAGTGGTATGCCGGTGCCCACGACGCAAACCTGCTCAATATCCTGATTTGATAACAACTTCATTTCGATCGGCGCTGGCGCAACGAATTTTGCTTTGTCGGTTTTAAACTGGTCCCGTGCACGGCCTGTGATCGTAAGAAAGCCCTCGTGATCAATCATCCCGAGATCACCTGTTTTCAGAAATCCATCCGCCGTGAAAACTGACGCCGTGGTCTCCTTATCTTTAAAATAACCCTGCATCAGCGCAGGATGTCGTACGAGCAATTCACCCGATTCATCCAGTTTGCATTCGACCTCGGGCCACGGTTGCCCTACTGTCCCAAGTTTAACGCCGTTGTACGCAGCATGGGAGAACGCTGTATTCTCGGTCAGTCCATACATTTCCTGTATCACGATCCCCAGCTTCTTATACCACAACAGTAAATTCATGGGGATGGGCGCCGCGCCTGAAACAATGACGCGCGCTTTGGACATACCCAGTTTTTTCCGGATCGATTTTCTGATGATCCCGCCGACGATTGGGATCGACAAAAGGAGGCTGAGTTTTGATTGCGGTATTTTGGCCAGCACGCCCTCCTGGAACTTGGACCATATCCGGGGAACGCCACCAAAAAGCGTCGGCTGTTCGTGCGCCAGGTTCTCGGCAAATTTGTCCAGCGATTCGGCAAATGAAACGGTGCTTCCCGAGGCCAGTACAACCATTTCAACCATGGCACGCTCTGCAATATGACTAAGCGGCAGATAAGAGAAGAACCGTTCCGGTTTTGTTACCTGCAGATGACGACTCACGCATTCACCAACAAAGCCCAGCGCGCCGAAGCTGAGCATAACTCCTTTTGGCGTGCCGGTTGTGCCGGAAGAATACATAATCGTCGCAAGTTCGTCCGTGCTGTAGTGCGGATTTCCCTTAAGCGGCGCCTGTAAAGCGATAAGATCTTTCCACCCAATACCTTCATTCGGGCCATAGTACGGGAAACTTATTCTTATCAGGTCCTCTGGAATCGCGGATCGCTGCGCTTCATAATTATCGAGCTTCCCGATAAACACAACTTTCGACTCACTGTGCTCCAGGATCTGTCTGACGCCTGCTGCCGACAGCGTGGGATAGAGCGGAACGGAAACATAACCCGCCATCATAATAGCCAGGTCGGCCATAAACCAGTGCGCGCAGTTCTTGGACAGAATGGCAATAGCGGTTTTTGGCGGCAGTCCAAGACCCTTTAGCGCGGCAGCAAGCTTGCGGATCTCGACGCCCGCGGCACCATAGGTTGTGACTTTCCATTCGTCGTTGATGGGTTGGCGCAAATAGGGATGATCCGGCGTTTTAGCCTCCCAATGGTAAAAAAAGTCAAGGGGTGTAGTGGTCGTCAAAAGGGATGGGCGTTATCAGTTGTATTCTTAAAAATAACAATTTGCCCCTGTTTTATTCCTTCACGGTGGCGGATATTTGACCTTCTTTTTCAATTTTGCATCATGAGTAATAAAAAGCTTTTTCTGCTGGACGCCTACGCGCTCATCTATCGCGCGCATTTCGCCTTCACAAAAACACCACGCATCAATTCGAAGGGTCTTAATACATCTGTTCCATTCGGTTTCACCAATACGCTGCTGGAAGTTCTTCAAAAACAGAAACCCACACACATTGCCATTGCCTTCGACACACCCGGAAAGACCTTCAGGGACGAGATCTTCAAAGAATACAAAGCCAACCGGCAGGAAACACCCGAAGACATCCGTTACGGAATACCAAAAGTAAAAGAGATCATCCGCGGATTCAATATTCCCATCCTCGAGATGGAAGGCTACGAAGCAGACGACATTATTGGAACCATCTCCCGCCAGGCCTGCACCAAGGGATTCGACGTTTACATGATGACCCCTGACAAAGATTTTGGACAACTCGTGACAGACTGCGTGTTCCTTTACAAACCGGCGTACATGGGCAACAGTGTCGATATTTTAGGACCCAAAGAAGTTTGTGAAAAATGGGATATCGAAGATGTCTCGCAGGTCATTGATATTCTGGGGTTGCAGGGCGACACCTCCGACAATATCCCGGGGATTCCGGGATTCGGACCGAAAACAGCAGCGTCACTGCTGAAGCAATACAAGTCGATCGAGAACATCATCGCCCATGCCGACGATCTGAAAGGGAAACAAAAGGAGCTGGTAAAACAATACGGGGAACAGGCTATCCTGTCGAAAAAGCTGGCGACGATTTTTACGGAAGTTCCCGTCGTGTTCGACGAGGATACCCTCGTCTACCAGGGTCCGGATGCGGAAGTGCTGAAGCCGATCTTTAACGAGCTTGAATTCAAAACGATTTCCGCACGCGTATTCGGCGAGAACGCACCGTCTACACAACCTGTGAGAACACAGCAGGCGTCACAACTGTCCATG
Source organism: Ohtaekwangia sp. (assembly GCA_035628815.1). Lineage (GTDB taxonomy): Bacteria > Bacteroidota > Bacteroidia > Cytophagales > Cyclobacteriaceae > Ohtaekwangia. The sequence continues at coordinate 7,064 of DASPJC010000397.1, forward strand.
TTCGGATCACCTGCGGAGGCTCAGCCGGAAGAACCAGGTGAAAAGAAAAGCCTGGCATCACAGACAATCCAGTACATCAATGTCGAGAACGACGTACAGCTTATCGCCCTTCGGGAAAAGTTAAAAGAACAAAAGGCTTTTGCCGTCGATCCCATTATCGATGAAAACACCACCTTCGACTACGCGCTGAAAGGGATGGCATTCAGCTATCGCGAAAATGAGGCCTTTTTCGTTCCACTGGGTAAACCCGGAGAATTAAAAAAATTTGCAAAGGAATTCGATGAAGTTCTGTCGGATGAAAATATCCTGAAAGCCGGACACAACCTGAAGCTGACACTCCTGGCGCTGAAGAAGGAATGTATAGCGGTACGGGGGCCGTTGTTCGATACCATGATTGCTCATTACCTCATCGAACCGGAAGCGGCGCACGATATCTTTACACTCTGCGCGCAATACCTGAGTTACGACCTTCTTCCAGCGTCGCACAGTGATCTGAAAGAGCGGCTTTGCGAACGGGCAGATCAGATCCTGCAGCTGCGCACCCGACTCCAGCGGGAACTGGAACAGCGACGGCATGTACGGCTGATGAAAGACACGGAAATGCCGCTCGTGTCCGTGCTGGCCGCAATGGAATTTGAAGGCGTGAAGGTAGATGTGACCGTGCTGAATAAAATGTCGGAAGAGCTCCGCGTCGAGTCTGAAAAAGTTCAACGCGACATCTATGCGATGGCTGGTGTCGAGTTCAACATTGGTTCGCCAAAACAGCTGGGCGAAGTGCTCTTTGAAAAAATGAAACTGATCGAGAAACCAAAGAAAACAAAGTCCGGCCAGTATGCAACCGGCGAAGACGTTCTGATGGCGTTGTCGCAGAAGCATGAAATTGTGCAGAAAATCCTGGATTACCGTGAATATGAAAAGCTTCGGTCGACGTACGTTGACGCATTGCCAAAAATGATCAGCAAATACGACGGGCGGATCCACACCGACTACAGGCAAGCGGTGGCCGCGACAGGCCGGCTTAGCTCCAACAATCCAAACCTGCAGAACATTCCGATCCGCACCGCGAAGGGACGCCAGATCAGAAGAGCGTTTGTGGCGCGTGACGAACACCACCGGTTTATGTCGGCCGACTACTCGCAGATCGAACTGCGCATTGCGGCCTCTTTCGCAAAGGACGAGATCATGATCGAAGCGTTCCGCAACAAACGCGACATCCACACGACGACAGCGGCAAAAGTTTTCAAAGTCGCCATCGAACAGGTAACGCCGGATATGCGACGCAAAGCCAAGGAGGTGAACTTTGGAATTCTTTACGGCAGCACCGCATTCGGGCTCGCCCAAAACCTGGGTATCGGAAGAACCGAAGCGGCAGAAATCATTCAATCGTATTTTACGGAGTTTCCTGCCATCAAACGGTATATGGATGACGCTATCAATACGGCACGCGAAAAAGAATTCGTGGAAACCATTCTCGGTCGAAGAAGATACCTGCGCGACATTAACTCGAGGAATATTACAACGCGGGGTTTTGCCGAACGCAACGCCATCAACGCACCCATCCAGGGAAGTGCCGCAGACATTATCAAGATTGCGATGGTTAACATCCAACGGTGGCTGGAGAAGGAACAATTGCGCACAAGGATGATCATGCAGGTACACGATGAACTGGTATTTGACCTTCATGAAGATGAGACAGACATCGTAAAAGAGAACGTCATCCACCTGATGAAGCACGCCGTTCACCTTGAAGTGCCGATGGAAGTGGAGGTTGGCATTGCGTCGAACTGGCTTGATGCGCATTGACCCCGGCACCAAGGTTGCCTGATGCGCCGGGCGGCTGGATGTTCAATTTCCCGTCACCGCAATACGTGCACGACAACGTGCGTCGCAACGATTTGCTCAACAAAAAGCAAGCGGATGCGTTTAAAAATTCGAAAAGTTTATTTGTAAAGGCTATTAGATAACGGATTTGTTTTCCAATTTCCGAAGTGAAATCTGCAATGTGGATTTATGCCCATTCGAGAAGAGAAACTGAAACAATATTTCATCGCGTTGGTTCCGCCGTCGCCGCTATACGATGATGCGTTGCGGTTCAAGAACTATTTTCGCGACCAGTATAACAGTAAGGCCTCACTTAATTCTCCACCGCACATCACGCTTCATATGCCCTTTCGTTGGAAGGAAGCAAAAGAAAAAGATCTTACAGATGCGCTCGCCAGATTTGCTCAGGGAAGAGAACCATTCAAAGTACAACTGCTGAATTTCAACGCCTTCGCACCGCGCGTCATCTTCATCGATGTCGTCATGTCCGAGCCGCTGAGTCTGTTGTCGAAAGACCTGCATCGGTTTTGCAAACGCGAATTGAACCTTTTTAACGCCGCGTATAAAGACCAGGCCTTCCATCCTCACCTGACGCTTGCCTTTCGCGATCTGAAAAAACCTATGTTTGCCAGGGCGTGGGAAGAATTCCAGGAAAGAAAATTCTCGGCCGTATTCGATGTTGAGAATATCGCGCTGCTGAAACACAACGGGAAAGTGTGGGATGTTTTCAGGGAATTCGATTTCGACAATACGTCAGCCGACAAAGATGCGACGCCACGATCAGTCGAGATGCATTTATAAACCTCCCGGGCGGCTTACGGTTCACAAAACGAGCCCTTCGCTATCCATAGTTTTTTAAAATCAAGCGTAAGGAGACCCTGTTCCACACCTGGATCACGTTCAATGACTTCCTTCTGCAAATCACCATGCATGATAAGAATACCTCCTTCATGCGCGCCGAATATACCTTCGATCAGCACATTCCCGGTATCTTTTATCTGCTTCAGGTAAGCATCATGTTGCCTGAAAATATCGGGGTAATCCTGGGCGGTAAACTTGCTCACATGGGCACCGTACCGGACAAAGTGATATGTCACCATCTCATAAGGTTCCTGTGCGACGCATAAGGCTCCTGTTCGTATTTCAAACGGCAAAACTTCGACGTTCCATCGCTGCGCCTGCACGCCGGGGTCGGTACTCAGCCAGGCTCTCGCTTCATCAACAGCAGTAGTCTTCAGGACAAAAATTCCACCGCCACCTTCGAAAGGCCCGGCGGATATCAGTTTGCCTTCCTTCGCCAGCCGATTGATATTATCCATGTGTCCTTTCATGATCTTTTCCGACTCCTCTTTTGAGATGGCCGCTGCATCCGATTTTTTATTCAGAAACACGAAGACGTAGTTTTTATCCTGGCTGTTGGCTGCGACAGCCATCATCATTGAAATCAGAAAGCAAAAGATCCGCATCATGACAAAATGGTTTAAACCGAAAACTTAGCAAGAATTCAGCAGCCATCACAGCATATCGGTCGCGAACCGGAAAAAGAACGCCCTCAGGCGGAAGGCTTGACGACGGAAGCGACCGGCTGATCCTGCTTTTTTTTCCCGATCATCAGGACGCCCACAAGGATCAGGGCGGTGCCCGCCAGTTGTAAAGCAAAGATCGGCTCCTGCAGGAAAAAATAAGCCTGAATAATAGTGGAGATTGGCCCGACGCTTCCGACGATCGCGGCATTCTCAGAGCCAATTCGCTTGATCCCCTCGGCGACCAGATACGATGGAATGACCGTCGCCACCACCGCCATCAGAAGGCTATACACGTAAACCTCGGTGGATAAATGCAACAGGGAACGATCACTTACCACGAAAAAATGCACGAGTACCGCCGCGCAGGCAAAGCTCATTGCATAACTGTTGAATTTAGAAGCACCTACCAAAGGGATCAGTCTTCCGCTTCCGGCGATGTACGTAGCAAAAGTGATGGCACAGAGAAAAATACAAAGTGCGCCGAAGTAAAAATCCGCAGTGGCTGCCTGATTAAAATCCACCTCACCCCAGAATGCCAGCAACAGGCCAGCATAGGTTATGATCAATGCGATCATCTGCCGTTGGCGGATCTTCTCGCGGAATACCACGACCGAGATCAGCAACACAATCGTCGGGTAAATAAAAAGGATCAGACGCTCCATTCCTGCCGTAATGTACTGCAGCCCGACGAAATCAAGGTAGCTGCTGACGTAATAGCCCAGCATTCCTATAAGCGCTATGGCAATCCATTGCCTGCCCGTAAACCTGACATTCGAATGCTTCCGGGAAGCTGCCGTGGCTGAAAGCAAAAAGAATGGAAGCGAAAAAAGCATCCGGAGCGCCAGTAAGGTAACGGCATCGATATCTGTCTCCCGATAGGCAAGCTTGACCATTACCGCCTTCGTGGAAAAACAGATCGCCCCCAGCAGGCTGATCAAAATTCCGGTAAGGAAGTAAGCGTAAGGCTTGTCTTTTATCATGAAGGATCTTGAACGGCGGTTTCCACGTCCAGGTTATGACCCGATCCAGTTGCTGACCAACGCAACGAATTCCTGCGGCTTCTCGGCCTGCACCCAATGTCCTGTCTCCATCGTTTCGAGCACGGCGCCCGGGAAAATAGAAGTGATCCTTTCCCAGTCTTCATCCTTTATGTACGCCGATCGCTTTCCACGAATGAAAAGCGTTGGCTTCTCAAATTTGCCCGTAAACGAAAGATCTTTTCCGATGTTCTCAAGTTTTTCACTGATCACCGGCAAATTGATCTTCCAGCTGAATCCGCCTTCGCTTTTGCGCTGTAAGTTCTTGAGAAGGAACTGGCGTACATCAGGTTCGGGAACGTATGCCGAGAGCAATTCATCCGCGGCATTGCGGGAAGATACAGAAGCGACGGGAATTGCTTTCAGGCCCTCGGCGATGGTATAGTGTTCAAGGTCATAAGTTCGCGGCGCGATGTCGACAATCACAAGCCGGCCGATTTTCTCAGGATGCACGAGTGCAAAATTCATAGCGACCTTTCCGCCCATGGAGTGACCAATAAGGGTGGCGTTTCCAAGCTGATGGTCCTCGAAAAAAATCTTCAGTGCTTCCACCATCGAAGGATAGTCGAATGAATCACTGTGCGGCGACTGCCCGTGGTTTGGAAGGTCGACGGTCAGTACCCTGAAGGTTTCTGAAAGGATCTTCGCCTGGGTCAGCCAGTTGTCGGATGAACCGAATAATCCGTGCAGAATAACTATCGGTTGTTTGCCGGTTTCCCCTGCAGGTTTGTATTCACGGAAGAACAATTTCATGGTGCTAAAATAGGGTTCAGGAATCATATTTAAGAACGGCACTGTATATTTGCAGCTTTTAAATTTACATGGAGCTCCATCAGCAGAAGTATACGATCCAGGGAATTGATGTCCTTCAACTTGCCAGGCAGTTTGGTTCGCCGGTATACGTATACGATGGTGATCGTATCGCGGGCCAGATAGAAAAATTGAAAAAAGCTTACGGTGGCGCAAACCTGAAGATCAAGTATGCAGCAAAAGCGCTTACCAATGTTTCAATCCTTAAGCTGGTTCGCAAGCAGGGTATCGGTGTAGAAGTTGTTTCTGCAGAGGAAGGGCGGCTGGCTGAGCGCGCAGGGTTTCAACCCTCCGAGATCATGTTTACCCCGAGCGGCGTGGACTTTTCCGAAATTGCCGATGGCGTGAAATCAGGATATCCCATCAATCTCGACAATCTTTCATCACTTGAGAAATTCGGTGAGCGGTTCGGCAACACCTATCCCTGTGGTTTGCGGCTCAATCCCGGCATCATGGCCGGCGGAAATATCAAGATCTCAACGGGCCACAGCAATTCAAAATTCGGCATTCCCATCCAGCAACTGGATAAGATCCTTGAACTGGTCAATCAATATTCCATCCGGATTGACGGTCTTCACATTCACACCGGCTCCGACATCAAAGAGAACGAAGCCTTTATCAAAACAGCGGAAGCCTTGTTTGATACCGCGCGTTATTTTCCCGATCTTAAATTCATCGACTTCGGTAGTGGATTTAAAGTACCGTATAAACCAGGCGATGACTTCACCGACATCAATGATCTCGGCGCCAGGCTGACAAAAACATTCAATGCATTCTGCGAACAGTATGGCCGCCAACTGGAGTTGCGGATCGAGCCCGGGAAATTTATTGTCAGTGAATCCGGCACCCTGCTCGTCCAGGTGAACGTGGTCAAAACAACGCCCGCCGTTACATTCGCAGGTGTAAACTCAGGATTGAATCACCTCATCCGGCCCATGATGTATGATGCCTATCACCACATCGTCAACGTATCCAACCCGGGTGGAAGTGAGAAATTATACACCGTGGTGGGTTATATCTGCGAAACCGATACATTCGGAGCAGACCGCACACTCAACGAAGTGCGGGAGGGTGACATCCTGGCAATCCGGAACGCCGGTGCTTACGGGTTTTCCATGGCGTCCAACTATAACTCGAGGCTTCGTCCCGCGGAAGTACTGATTATCAACGGGGAAGCAAAACTGATCCGAGAACGTGAAACATTCGAGGACCTGTTGCGGGGCCAGATCGTGATAGACCTGTAATTCTGTCACCGCCCTTATCATTCCACTTACAGGTTCAACTATTTTGCGTTATACTTCGTTACTTTTGCACATTAACTGAAGTATGCATAAACGTATTCCCTTACTCATCGGGCTTGTCTTCGTTTGCACGTTGTCGTTTGCCCAGATCCTCAAACCCGCGAAAATTTTTACGGAAACGCCCGACGGCCCTGTTAAGGTTGGCGATGAGATCGAACTCGTCTTTAAGGCGGTGATCGACAAGGGATGGTACATTTATTCGGTCGGCTTTGATGAGAACTGCGGACCATTGCCGATGAGCATTACTTTGGAAAAAAACGGCAGCTTCGAACTGGTTGGCGGACTGATCGCGGTTAATGACAAAGCGAAACACGATAAAATCTTCGATTGTGATGTGCGCTATTTTGAAATTGACGGGGAGTTCAGGCAAAAGATCAGGGTGCTTGGAACCGATCTGAAACTTGCCGGATCATACGAAGGCCAGGTCTGCTCCGATGTATGTGTTCTTTTCGATGGTGACTTTTCCTTCGGGCCGATTGCCGTAACACCAGGTGCCGGCAAGCCGAAGCCGAAAACCGCTGACGAAGGTAATAAAGAAGAAAAAAAAAATGATGCACGCCCCGCGAGCCCGCTGCAGGACACAACAACATCTGCTGCTGAAAGCACCTTAGCTGTTCCTTCCAAAGAATGCAAAGGTCCCGTTCTGGATCCGTCACTGGTAAAAGAAGATGCCACCTCTTTTCTTGGTTTCTTTCTACTGTCCTTTCTGGCCGGCCTTGCAGCATTGCTGACGCCATGTGTCTTCCCGATGATCCCGATGACCGTAAGCTACTTCACCGGTCCCGGTCGTACCAGGCTGCACGCCCTGGTTTATGGAATATCGATTATCGTGATCTATACCCTGATCGGCGCAGCCGTCGCGCCGCTGATGGGACCGGAAACCGCCAATCACCTTTCCACGGAATGGATTCCCAACGTCATCTTTTTTATTGTGTTCATTGTGTTTGGCGTTTCCTTTCTGGGCCTTTTTGATATCACCCTTCCCGGAACGTTCATCACGAAAGTAGATCAGCAGGCAGAGAAGGGTGGACTCTTTGGTGTCT
>DASPJC010000398.1:0-4199 GCA_035628815.1 Ohtaekwangia sp.
CCCCGACCAGCTTTCCTCGCAGGCTGCCCTTGACTCAGCACTGACCGGGGCCCGCGATCAGAAAATATATATGGACCAGATCGTCAATACCCGCAACGGCGCGACCATGATGCTCATCTCGGTTCAGAAAGAAGTGATGAACTCTTCCAAACGGGAAGCACTGACTGAATCGCTGCTGGCCGCGGGGAAAAAATTTGAGACCCAAACCAACATCACCCTGCGGTATGCAGGCCTTCCTTTCATCCGGACGCTGGTCGCCAACCAGGTGAAAAAGGAAATGAATATCTTTTTATATGCCTCGGTTCTGATTACCGGCATCATTATGTTCCTGTTCTTCCGGTCATTCAGGGCCGTGATCTTTTCCATGATCATCATCGGTATCGTCGTGGTGTGGACGTTGGGAACACTCGCACTGTTCAACTATAAGATCACGCTGCTCACGGGACTGATCCCACCGGTCATTGTAACAATCGGCATAACCAACGCCATCTACCTGCTGAACAAATACCACCTCGAATTTGCCCGAACGCAGGATAAACTTGAAGCCATCAAATCCGTGGTGCGCAAAATGGGACTTGCGACCTTTCTGACGAACCTCACCGTCGCGATTGGTTTTCTCACGCTCCTGGCAACGGATATCATTATTCTCCGCGAGTTCGGGATTGTAGCAGGTATCAACATCATGGCGTTGTTCCTGGTAAGCCTTGTGATGATCCCCGGTATTTTTTCATGGCTGCCCACACCTTCCGAAAAACACCTGCGTCACCTGAACTTCCGGATCATGGGCGATTTCCTGAAAGGGATCGACATGATGGTTCATCGTCACCGGCTGATGATCTATGCGATCTCCCTGACCCTGGCAGCGCTTTCAGTTTACGGCATCCTCCGGTTGCAGTCCGTCTCTTTCATCGTCGATGACATTCCGGAAGCGAGTCAGATCAAGAAAGACCTTCATTTTTTCGAGGCCAACTTCAGCGGGATCATGCCGCTCGAGATCGTCGTTGAATTTAAAACGAAGAAGAAACGCCCGATCCTGGAAGTCAGGAATATGCAGATGGTTGAATCGTTTGAGAATTTTCTGGACTCGATTACTGTCGTATCAAAACCAGTGTCGATCCTCAGCCTGATCAAAGCTTCCAAGCAGGCTTTTTATAATAATAATCCCGCGCGGTACACCCTGCCAACAAAACTGGAAGGGAACTATATCCTGCGGTACATGAAAGGTCAGAATGATACCAGTGGCCTGTTTAAATCCTTTGTCGATTCCACCTTCAGCAAAATGCGCATCTCCAGCCAGATCGCCGACATCGGATCGATCCGTATGGATTCGCTGGTGCATGACGTCATCGAGCCACGGATGGCCCGGATATTCGTATCGACAGAAAGAGATTCGATCGAAACCCATATTACAGGATCGACCAAGATCTTCATCAAGGGAAATAAATTTTTGATCAACAACCTTCAGGAAAGCCTCCTGCTTGCCTTCCTGCTGATCACGCTATCCATGGCAATTCTTTTCGCCAATTTCCGGATGATCATCATCTCGCTGATCCCGAACCTGCTTGCGCTGATGATCACGGCCGGGATTATGGGATACTTTAACATCCCTTTAAAAGCCAGTACAGCGCTCATTTTCAGTATTACTTTCGGCATCTCGGTGGACAATTCCATCCGTTTCCTCGCCAAATACCGGCAGGAGATTTTGTCCAACAACTTCTTCATACCCAAAGCCGTGTCGGACAGTATTCAGGAGACCGGCAAAAGTATCATGTACACCTCGATCGTGTTGTTTGCAGGGTTCATCATCTTTGCTTTTTCGAACTTCGGCGGCACCATCGCATTGGGGATTCTGACTTCTACCACGCTTGTTATCTCGATGTTCACGAATCTTATTCTGCTGCCTGCACTGATCATGACGTTCGACCGGCCGAAGCGCGGCAAAGATGAATACCTCCTGATCGACGATTTCGATTCCAGCTTCTATGGTGAATCAGAAGACGAAGAGATCGACCTCAACAAGATCAAAATCCACAACCGGCACAGCGCGGCGGAGTAATGGAGGCACGTGCCTGCCATTACGTGGCCTTGGGCCTTGGTAGAATTTTTAAGGGATCGAAATTACAGGCTGTTGTTGATTCAGCGGCCAGAATCCAAGCCGCCAGCATCCAGAATCCCGTAAACCTTTTTAGTCTAAAAATTCCAAATAACAAATATCTTTGCGGTTCACTTGAAAAAACAGATCGTAGATCGCGCTATGGCCGGAAAGTATACAGAGCACAAAGAGTTGAATTTCGCAAAGATTGCCGGGGAAATCCTGGAGTTCTGGGCGCGGGAGAAGATTTTTGAAAAATCGGTGAACAATCGCCAGGGAGCGCCTGCATTTACCTTTTATGAAGGCCCCCCGTCCGCTAACGGGACGCCGGGCATTCATCACGTCATGGCCCGTACGGTAAAGGATATTTTCTGCCGCTACAAAACCCTGCAAGGGTACCAGGTTAAACGAAAAGGCGGTTGGGACACCCACGGCCTGCCGGTGGAGCTGCAGGTGGAAAAACAACTCGGCATCACGAAAGACGATATCGGTAAAAAGATCTCCATTGAAGATTATAACAAGAAATGCCGTGAAACGGTCATGATGTATAAGGATCAGTGGGATGACCTCACCCAGCGAATGGGCTACTGGGTCGATCTCAACAATCCTTATATCACCTATCAGAAAGAATACGTCGAAACATTGTGGTGGCTTCTTCGCCAGCTGTATGACAAAAAAATGTTGTACAAAGGGTATTCCATCCAGCCTTACTCACCGGCCGCGGGCACCGGGTTAAGCTCGCATGAACTCAATCTTCCCGGAACATACAAGGATGTAAAGGATACTTCTGTCGTGGCCCAGTTCAGGGTGATCAAAAACGCCGCATCGGCGTTGCTGTTCCCCGGGGCCGGAGAAAGTGACGTTTACATCCTGGCCTGGACGACGACACCCTGGACCCTGCCTTCCAATACCGCGCTGGCCGTTGGTGAGAAGATTACCTATGTTCAGGTCAATACGTTTAACCAGTACACCCACAAACCCATCAGCGTGGTGCTGGCGAAAGATCTCACCGGTAAATACTTCCCGGAGAAAAACAAGGATCTCAAACTGGCCGACTATAAACCCGGTGACAAAGCCATTCCCTACCAGGTGGTACAGGCGTTTACCGGCAAGCAGTTGATCGGTATACGGTACGAACAACTCATGCCCTACCTGCAACCGTTGTACGATGCCGACAAGGCTTTCCAGGTGATCGCGGGGGATTTTGTAACAACTGAAGACGGTACCGGCGTGGTGCACACGTCACCTACTTTCGGTGCTGACGACTTCCGGGTGGCGCGCCAGAACGGGATACCCCCCCTGACGCTGAAGGATGAAGGTGACAATGAAGTACCCACGGTCGATAAAAAAGGAAAATTCGTTCGCGAGATCGGTGCGAAACTCATGGAAGGTGTTGCCCGATTCGGGATCAAAACACACAAATCGCTGGGGGCCGACGATTTCTATGTCAAGAATTATACGAACGAAGATGAAGCGCACGCGGATTACAAGAACACCGATGTCATCATCTCCATCATCCTGAAGGAAGAGAACAAAGCCTTCAAGGTAGAAAAATACGAACATACCTACCCGCATTGCTGGCGTACCGATAAACCGGTGCTTTACTACCCGCTCGATTCCTGGTTCATCAGAACCACGGCCATGAAGGACCGGATGGTGGAATTGAACAAAACCGTCAACTGGAAACCGGAATCAACGGGAACAGGCCGGTTCGGCAACTGGCTTGAAAACCTGGTCGACTGGAATTTGTCGCGCTCACGCTATTGGGGAACACCGCTTCCGATCTGGCGCACGAAAGACGGCAAAGAGGAGCGTTGTATTGGATCACTGGAAGAACTGAACAAAGAGATCCAGAAATCGATCTCGAAGGGACTGATGAATAATTCACCTCTGGAGGCAGGCGACCTGCATCGTCCCTATGTCGATGACGTTGTTCTTGTCAGCGAAACCGGCGAGCCTACGTATCGGGAAGCGGACCTGATCGATGTTTGGTTTGACTCTGGCGCCATGCCCTACGCGCAGTGGCATTACCCGTTTGAAAACAGAGATGTTTTTGAAAAAAATTATCCCGCGGATTTTATCGCCGAAGGTGTTGATCAGACGCGGG
>DASPJC010000399.1:0-8451 GCA_035628815.1 Ohtaekwangia sp.
ATCTGGTTGAGTTTATCAATCAGCAATTTGAGTTCTTTGTATTCCTGTTCGATCTTGTCGCGTTCCAGACCGGTGAGCCGCTGGAGGCGCATATCGAGGATGGCCTTTGCCTGGATCTCGGATAAATTGAAGCGTTGTATCAAGCCCTCTTTCGCCGTTTCCGGATCTTTCGACCCGCGGATCAGCGCGATCACTTCATCGATATGGTCCAGCGCGATCAGGTATCCTTCCAGGATGTGAGCACGTCGTTCCGCTTCCGCGAGTTCGAATTTCGTCCGGCGGATAACCACTTCGTGACGGTGTTCGACAAAATGTTTGATCAGGTCTTTCAGGTTCAGGGTCATCGGCCGTCCTTTCACGAGCGCGACGTTGTTGACCCCGAAAGATGATTGCAGCTGAGTATACTTGAACAGGTTATTGAGAACGATATTGGCGATGGCGTCTTTTTTCAGGTCATACACCACCCGGTAACCGTCGCGATCCGATTCGTCACGAAGATCCGAAATGCCTTCGATCTTCTTCTCGTTGATGAGGGCAGCGGTTTTTTCAATCATCATCGCCTTGTTTACCATGTATGGTATCTCGGTTACGATGATCTGGTCTTTCCCGGTGGGTGACGTAACGATCTCGGCCTTGGCGCGCATCAGAATCCTGCCGCGGCCGGTAAGGTAAGCTTCCTGCACCCCTGAGTATCCGTAAATCTGGCCGCCTGTCGGGAAATCGGGCGCGGTGATGTACTTCATCAGTTCGGGTATCGTGATATCGTTGTTGTCGATATAAGCGATGATGCCATCGGTCACTTCACGCAAATTGTGCGGCGCCATGTTGGTGGCCATCCCTACGGCAATGCCCGACGATCCGTTCAGCAGCAGGTTCGGCAATTTGCCGGGCAGGACAGAAGGTTCCTTGAGTGAGTCGTCAAAGTTGGGCTGAAAATCGACGGTGTCCTTGTTGATGTCGGACAACATTTCCTCTGCGATCCGGCGCAGGCGCGCTTCCGTGTAACGCATCGCGGCCGGGAAGTCTCCATCGATCGATCCGAAGTTACCCTGGCCATCGACCATGGTGTAACGCAAAGACCAGTCCTGCGCCATGCGCACCATCGTATCATACACCGATGCATCGCCGTGCGGGTGATACTTACCCAGTACCTCCCCCACGATCCTGGCGGATTTCTTGTAAGGCTTGTTATAGTTTACGCCCAATTCAAGCATACCGTACAGCACGCGGCGGTGAACAGGTTTTAAACCGTCGCGTACATCGGGCAGCGCCCGGGAGACAATGACCGACATCGAATAATCGATGTAGGCACCTCTCATCTCATCTTCAATATTGATGGGTATTATGCTTTGCCTGCCAGGGGTCAGGCTACCGGTATCTTCTGCCATTTAAATCGATGTTTTTAGCTCTTCAGGAGCGTTTTTTAAAGCCTCGCAAGATAGTAAAAGTTAGAGCCCGACCGTTAAAAACACGGCCAAAAAATGGGAAAGTTTTGCGAATAAAACGAAGCGCGGCGACCACCGGTTTTGTGCTTCGGACAACGGGTGTTAACGGCGCGAGAATGGGAAGAACGGCAGGCATACGGACCGTTCAAAGTGATGAAGTTGATTAAGCGAAAGGCTCTGCCCGGGTGCCTCGCCTGGCGAAGAGAACCTGTCTAGTAGGGACTGAGTTTCTTTTTATTCTTCCCTTTGTATTTGATCAGGTTGGGATAGTTTTCGCCGTAGTGCGGATTCTGTTTCTTATAGATGGGATGCCGGCGGCTCCGGTATTCCCGGTTGCCATGCGCGTGATTGATCTGTGCGTGGCAAGTTTTCAGGAAACAACGCCGCAGCTCCGGAAAACGGTAAGTGGCGCCGATGTTGATGTAGAAGGCGTTGAATTTATGCTTTATGCTCTGGCCGGTCTCCGGCACATTCACGGTATAGCTCTTGATCTCATACGAAGGCCGGACGAAAAGCTTGAAGTATTCGGACATATCCCGCTCAATGGCCGCACCCAGGTTGACGTAAGCGCCCTTCTTGATCACACTTTTATCAAACTTGCTGCCCAGGCTATACCCCCCGATGTTTGCATCCACCACCAGCACGTAATCCTCATACCGGTAGACGGAAGCACCCAGGAGCACAAAGTATTTCTTCAGGAAGAAACTGGAGAAGTCCGGCGAAAAGTTACTGATATCATCACCGTACGCGGTGGGCCTGAACGTCCCCATGTTGACATATTCGAACGAGTATCCGCCGCCGATCCTGTAGCGGTCAAATTCGACATGAAGCGTGGCTTTCAGGGGTATGTTGAATGCCTTGTTTTGGAAGCCGATGTCCGTGGTATCCGCACTGACGAGAAAAGCGCCGGGTTGCACCGTGTTCCCGTTCGGTTGAACTTTGTTGAACCAGTTGGAATACCCGGAGCTGACATTCCCGGCCGGAAAAAGCTTGGGGATTGAGTCCGGATTCTGCAAAATTCCAAACCCGTCGAATTCATGTTTGAAATTCGTGCTGCCATAGCCGGTGCTCAAACCAAAGGTCACTTTGCTCAGCAGTTTGCGAAAGATCCCTGTGCCCTGACGTTTGATATAGAAGTGCTCCAGCGGAATCGTTGCCTCATTTTCGGTTTCGTATTGCGCAAACGCATCCTGACCAACCAGGCTGGCGAGTACGAGTGCCGTTATTAAGGTGAAACGCTTCAGGAGCTCTGGATTATACTGTAAACATTAAAAAATGTAAGCCATTCATAATGTGGCCATTGGGGTTAAAGTTAAGGGAAATTACCCAATCATCCTACAGTGCGCCGTCAGTTTGCCACCGGCCCAATTCAATAGTAGCGGTAAGTAGCGGGCAAGGTTTCTAACGATGAGAAGGTGTGGAATAGTGTCTGCCCTTTAACCGCCTGATAGGTAAAGTTGTAAGCGGTATCGTTCCGGTCCCTCGCCGAGAGTACAAACTTTACAGCGTTGGTACCTTCGTTGAGCGGGACACGCGTATAATGTATACTGTGGGGAAGCGTCTGCCAGTTTCGGGTGTCAGCTTTTTCCGTTATCGCATTGACAATCCCGATCACGGCGCCAAGCCGGTCATCCTCCTTGCGCACACTGTGCTCGGTCGCCTTTTTAAGTGCTGCGCGAAGAAGTCCTTTGCTGAATTCCTGGAACATCCGCTGCTTCAGGCTGTAGAACGCCACCTTGCTCACGTCTTCGGCAATTTCCAACGGATACCGAACGCTGTCCACGACCAGGTCGGCGGCATGGAAATAAACCGGCCGCTCCGTATACCTGGGGAACGCCACCCTGAACACTTCCAGATTTTTCAGATCGGATTTCTCCTTGTCATCCGACAAGGTGTAGGGGAACGATATTCCAAGGCTCTCGTTATTGAAAACCACAACATTGTCCTTGTCATGGTTGATGACAAAGTTTACACTCCATTCGTCTTTGACGGGTGCCAATCCATTGTGCCAGAAAAAAACAAGTTCGGCAACGGGCTTCTCGGGTGTGTAATCCTGCATGCTGAATTTCTCCCGGTACATTTCGAATTCTTCCTGGAAGCCGGTCCATGACGCAGTGTTCAACAGGTCCCGCTTCAACTGCCCGGGTACCTGCATCGACAGCAGTTCGGCATACTCCTGCTCGTATACTTCGACGGCGTTCCGATAGGCAATAAAGGCGTTGTTATAATCCTGTGTCGACTGGTAGATGATACCCATCAGGGTATGGATGAACGCATCGCGTTGTAATTTCTTCTCCGAATGGTATTTATCACTCAGCTGATTGAGCCGGATGTTCAATCGCCGGCATTCCACCAGCGCATCTTCCGGCTTGTTCATCTTAAGAAAATTGATCGCTTTGAAATACAGCAGCAAAAGATGTTCGTGGTCCTCGCCCCGGTAGACCGCAAAATTGGGATTGGTCAGATATGACGCGGCCTCATTGATGTAGTTGACGCGATAATCCTCACCAAACAGAAAAGCCTTTTCGAAATAGCCGTTGCTCTCCTCATACTTGCCGAGGATCGAAAGCAGCAAACCCTGGTTGACGTAGTAGATGAAGCGGTTCTTGCCCTGCTCCTGCGCATTATTTTTTTTGAGCGTCTCCAGCGCCTGCTTGAGATCGCCGCTTTCAAATTCCTTATTGAAATCGAGATGTTGCTGATAATAGTTGGCGCAGGAGAAAAGCACCAGTCCGGATAGTCCTGCCGCGCATACTATCATTTTGCGCCTGGCGATAATTTTTTTTAGTGCGATGGGAATGGTGATGCGCATGAGCACACGTTCAATTCTTCACGTATTTCTTGATCTCCTTTTGCCCATACCATATGCGCTTGTTATTCTCCATGTCGGTGAGAAACATCGTTGTGATATAGTTGACCACGCGTTTTTTGTTGTACACATCGGTCTCTGAATTCATTTCACCGAAAAGCATAAGGTCGGCACCCGTCTCTTTTCCCCACTCCGCGACGGTAGCCGGGTCAGAAAATTCCTGCTGTTGCGCGCGTTCCAGCCTGAGTTTGTCCCTGAACTCGTCAGATTCAACCAATTCAGCAATACCGGAATTATGGATTACCAATTCAAATTTCTTGACGTAGTTGTTCGCGTCGATATGTTCGGACGTTTTATTCCGGATCTGCCCGACAATGATCACCGGTTTACGGCCCAGTGCCTTCGCATAGTTCTTGAAGGGATCGGAATCAAACAGGTCGAAGATCATCTGGTCGGCTACCAACCTGGAGTCTGAATCATTCCAGCGGCCACTCAGGTCAATTTGCGTATCGGGGTCCACGCGCGTAACCGAGCGCGAACAGGAAAAGAGAAGGCAGGCGAGAAGAACCGGAAAGATTTTTTGCATAGTACCAGGATTTTATGGCGTTCAGAATTCAAAAACCTTGCCGAAGATACGCAGGAAACGGCCTCAAGGTTATGGGCGTTACTTAACCGCTTTCAGCCTGGCGATAACGTCTTTTGGCGCTGCCGCACTGAAAACAAAATTGCCCGCCACGAGCACGTCGGCCCCCGCATCTAATAACGCCCTGGCATTCTGCTGGTTTACTCCGCCATCGATCTCAATCAGGGCGGCCGATCCTGATGCTTCTATGGCCTTTTTAAGACCCGCCACTTTCCGGTAGGTGTGTTCAATGAATTTCTGTGCGCCGAACCCCGGGTTGACAGACATGACACACACCAGGTCGATGTCCTGCAGGATATTCTCCAATGCGTTTATCGGCGTATGCGGGTTAATGGCGACACCTGCCTTACAGCCAAGCGCCTTGATTTGCTGGATGTTCCGGTGAAGGTGGGGACATGCTTCGACGTGTACCGAAATAGTAGCGGCCCCGGCATCCCGGAACGCCTCCACATATCGCTCGGGCTGTACAATCATCAGGTGAACATCCATTGGTTTTTTAGCATGACGCCGGATGGCCTCTACGACCGGTAAGCCCATCGACAGATTGGGTACGAACACACCGTCCATAATATCTATGTGGATCCAGTCGGCCTCACTTTCATTGATCATTTCAATTTCACGCTGGAGATTAGCGAAGTCGGAAGCGAGAACGGAAGGTGCGACAATCGGTCTGTTCATGGTGCGGAAAAATTCAGCGCAAAATAACGATTGGCGATCGAGATTGGTGGGGATCGTGTGATTTTATTTGGAAGCTTTGCTCCCCGGACGAACTATTGTTTCACCAGGCGATGGGTAGTCACGTTGCCGTTCCACTGCACCCGCAGGAAGTAAATCCCGGCTGCATAGGCAGAAAGGTCCGCTGTAAAATCGGGATGCTCCCGCGAGAAATTAATGCTGCTGGACATAAGACGCTGTCCCTGTGCCGACACCAATTCTACCTGGCACGACGACACAAATCCGGGGCTGAAAGGCCGGATGAGGATGGTATCCACCACAGCATTGGGGAAGACTTCGAAAGGATTTTGCTCGAGGTACGTCAGGTATGCCGTCACCGACTCAAAATCGGGGATACCGTAACCCGTCAGGTTGTCGGGTGACTTTGCCCGCGAGGCCGAGTTTTTAATGAGTGCAATAACCTCTTTGTTGGTCAGGTTCGGGTACTTCTGCCACACGCCCGCGACAAGGCTGGTGATCAATGGCGCGGCGAGCGAGGTTCCGCTGACATTCCCGAGACTGCCGTTCGGCCTGATCACGCTGGTGCTCTGACCCATGGCAGCCACATCGGGCTTGATGCGTCCATCGGCCGAAGGTCCCCTCGAACTCGAGTTCGCCCTTACTCCTTCCGCATTCACACTGGCTACCGCCAGCACGTCAAAAGCATCTGCTGGTGCGGTGATGATCTGCCAATCGATGTTGCCCTCGTTTCCCGCACTGCACACGACAACCACACCCCGGTCAGCCAATGCCTGGGCGGCACGGGTTACAACGGTTGTCTTGCCATCCATGGCGGATTTGGAATAATTCATGCTGTTGTCATCGAAGTCGTAATAGCCCAGGGATGAACTGACAATATCAACGCCTGCGCTATCCGCACGTTCAGCCGCGAAAAGCCAGTTGTATTCTTCGATGCGGTATTCGGTGCCCGCATCTTCCGTCACGTACAACTGGTAATTGGCCTCGTACGCGCCTCCGGTGAATGTACCTTCCTGGTATGCGGCAATGACAGAGAATACAAATGTTCCATGATCGTCATACTGAAAGACATCATCCGAATTAAAGACGTAATCGTGGGAGAGATCCAGGTCGAGCCTGCCTTCCGTAAAGATGTGCTGAAATGGTGGCACCAGGTTAACCCCTTCAAAACCGCCGTCGAAGATAGCGATGGTCATATTTTCCCCCTTGTAGCCCTCACGATGCATGTCGTCCAATCCAATCATGCCAAGCTGCGCCTCCGTTGCCGCGCCTGCCTTTGTACTTTTTAGTTTTAAAGGCGACCCGGCACGGCCGGATGCAAGCAATTTTTCATGAGGCGCCACGAATTCCACCGCCGAAACATAGGGCAACGCCTCCAGCGCGGGAATGACATCGGGTGCGCATTGGACCAGCACGCCATTCATCCAACGGGTACGGAAGAACGCATCGGCGCCGGCAGACTGAACGCCCTGTACGTAATGTTCATTGACCGGAATGTCGGACTCAAAAACGGGTATGCCCTGCTTTTCGCGCCGGGCAATCGCTTTGGGCGAAAGGAATGCCGTTGGATCGGATGTATTATAAATCGTGCCTGCCTTATCCTTAAAGAATACCATGTAACGGTTGACCTGGGCGAAGAGTCCGTGGGAACCAATAACGAAAAGAAGTATCAGCTTCGCACTATTCCAGGCCATACGACATGATGGTTTGTTTGTAGATCACGCCGTCCTGTACAATTTGCTGGCCCAGGCAACCTGTTTGCGTACAGTAGTGCAGTTGTGTTATTTCGCGATAGACAAGACCTATCCCGCGGGCATACGTTTCCAGGCGCTTGTCGAAGAAGACAATAAATTCCTGGTTGTCCTCCTGCTCAATGGTGACATAATCGCCCAATACCTGGTCATCGATCACCAGTTCCTCCCCTGTTTCTGTTACGGTGTAGAGATCTTCAGGCTTGCCGGTTGCGGCATTGACAAGATTGTTGTAGGTATTTCCATTCCATTGCTGTCCTTCCGCGGGCGGAAATTTCATTTTTACAAAGGCTATATTGCCCTCCTGTACGACCAGTTCTTTACCCGTCAAACTGGCCGACCAGGTATCCAGGTAAGTCCAGCCGGTTTCGCCTTCGCTGCGTGTGCTCCTGTGGATAACATAGGTAAAACGGCCCGCCTCGTTTTGAAAAGAATCCACCACGACCGTCTTCAATTCGTAGGCCGACGTTTGTGCTACGCCCAGTTCGTACACGGTCTCCTCGACGTGGTACTGCTGATACCATCCTGTTTTAAGGGGAAAAAAGTCATTGGTTACGATTCGCGGTTCATCGGAAGAATCACATGAAACGACTGCCATCACCACCATCCCCGTCAAATATTTCACAAAATGCTTCACCGCTAAAGTTGTTTTTCTTAAATCCGCATTCGAATCGCAACGTAAACGTTCAAAGTTATTTTTTCTTTTGTATTAAACCTATGCCGCTAAAGACGTTAGTTAAAGTCGGAAGTATCACAAACCTCAGCGATGCCCGTTACTGCGCGGGTATGGGGGTTAATCTTCTGGGTTTCCGTGTGCTCGAAGGACAGGAAAATTATATTAACCCGAAAACCTTCCAGGAAATCCGCGGATGGGTGACGGGGCCGGCGATCGTTGCGGAGATATACGGGGTCACTTCCGCCGAGGAGCTCCGCCAGATAATGGCAGATTACCGGCCAGACTACCTGGAAATGGACACGGCTGACTTCCACTGCATTGGTGAACATATCGCGCTGCCCTACATCCTTTCCATAAAAGACAGCCTAACGACAAACGTCCCTGCGCTGCGTCCGCAACCCGCTTACCTTCAGGTTTTACCGCAGGCCAACGCC
>DASPJC010000400.1:0-5054 GCA_035628815.1 Ohtaekwangia sp.
GCATCACGTTCAACCGCTCACAAAATAACAAAACAATAAGATCGAACGTTGGTTATTTTTCTCCACATAGTGTCATTCGATGTCAGGCCAGCCGCCAACGATACTTATAAATAACAAGCCATTTGTAAGTGTTGCATATTAGTCCTTATTTGAAACTTTGCATGCTACGTACCGGGACCTTTCTCTGCCTGTTATTTGTGCTGGCCAGCGCTTTTTCCTTAAAAGCGCAATCCCGGCCCGATAGTTCGCTCATTGCTCACCGTCTTTCCGTTGCTTACAGGATCTTCCTAGCCTATCCCGACTCCGCCATCCATATCGGCAAAAAGGCCCTGGACGCGTCCCTGTTGGGAAAATACCGGTTTTTAGAAGGCTACAGCTATTTCACACTGTCCAAAGCTTACTGGGCCAAAGCGAATTACAGGCTCAGCTCCGAGTATGGATTCAAGGCCTTACGGGCCTATGAAAACTCCACGCATTATCATCACTGGGGCGAAAGCCTCCTTTCACTGGCCCGGACCTTTATTGATTTAAGAAATTATGACCAGGCACGCAGGTTCATCGCGAGGGCCAGGCATATCGCGGTGAAACATTCGAGAACGCGCCTGCTCGCCGACGTATACCGCGAACATTCCATGCTGCTGACGGAATTAAACGAATACGACTCAGCACTTATTGTCGCGGATCTCGGGCTGGCACTTTACAATGAGTTCGACGATTCGCTCAACACCAGTATCCTGCTAAGCCGGAAAGCGAAAACGTATTTTGCACTCGGCGAATATGAATCGAGCATGACGTACATCCGGCGGTCGATTACCCTCGACAGCCTGGTGGGTAACCGCCGTGGCTTAGGTATAGCCTACTTCCAGGCGGCGCAAAGCGCATATTTCCGGAACCTTCCCGACAGCGCACTGTACTTCCTTGAACGGTCGATCCCCCTCGACAAGTCCCTCGATAATTTTGCGACGCTGGTGAAGGTGCACACGCTAAGAGCGGATATCCTGTCGAAGAAGGGTAAACCCCATCTGGCCGTCGAGGAATTGAAAAATGCTTTGCGTTATAAAGACAGTCTCTACAATGCCGAAAAGGCTGGACAGGTGCAGGAGATGCAATCCCTTTACGAACTTGAATCAAAAAACAAAACCATTGCCTTGCTGGGGGAAGAGAATGCTGCCCAGGACGCGTTGGTAAAAAACCAGCAGTTATTAACACTGCTGCAATGGATTGCCATTATCCTGCTGGCGGCGCTGATCCTGGTGTTGATCCGGCTGCGGAGAATTCAAGCCCGTACAAACGCGGTGTTATTCCAGCAGAACAAAGCCATCGAACTTCAAAAAGAAGAAATCCAGGCGCAGGCCGAAAATTTTCAGAATCTAAATGATCTCAAATCGAAACTGTTTTCGGTGATCAGCCATGATCTTCGCGGGCCCATCGCCTCGCTGCACGCCCTGCTGGACCTGCTGCTCAACAAGCAACTTACGCAGGAGGAATTTATAATCTTTTCCGGCAAGCTGAAAGCCAACCTCGGCGTCACCCAAAGCACGCTCGAAAACCTGTTGAACTGGTCGCTGAGCCAGATGGAAGGTATCCGGACGGAACAAAAGATCATGAACACGAAAACGGGCATTGAAGAAGTTTGCCGCCTGATGGAAGAACTCGCCGCGCGCAAAAACATTTCATTGGTAAACGCGGTACACGAATCTACGATGGTGCTCGCGGATCCCAATCATTTTCAGCTGATCATGAGAAACCTGATTCACAACGCCATTAAATTCTCCAAGATGAACGAGACCGTTCACATCAGTGCGAGCTGCGATACCACCCACTGCCGCGTCACCGTCAAAGATGCTGGCATTGGTATGACGCAGGACGAAATCAACCTCATCATCGGTTCGGAGTATTTCACAAAAGCGGGAACGCAGGAAGAAAAAGGAACGGGACTCGGATTGCAGCTTTGCAAGGAATTCATCAACCGCAATGGCGGAAGTCTGTCCATAGAAAGCAAAGAAGGTGTCGGGACGGAAATTTCAATAACACTGCCTTTGGCGTAGGACGTGTTGAGGTGGGTGTGAAGTATAAAGTATTTTTAATGGGTTGAAAATGTTTTAATGGATGTGCGCGGGTGTTCAGGTGTTCAAGTGTTCAGGTGTTCAGTGTTTGAGGAGTGTTGGTGTGTGACGGCGATGGGTTGATGTGGCAATTGTCGGGCTTATATTTCATCCGGCAGAAGGATATTCAAATCAGTGTCTATGATGATGGGCATGGTTAACACTTTATGAATGGGGCATGCATTCGCGATCTCCAGCAGCCGTTTGCGCTGCGCATCGTTAATATTTCCAGTGATGTCGACTTGCCGGGTGAAGGTCGTCTGGTTCTCGCCCGCCTTGCTGGACACCTGGACAACGATCTTTTCCACATCCCACTCCTTCCGGTCCGCATACATTCTTAATGTAATCGCCGTACACGATGCCAGTGAAAGCCGCAGAAATTCCCCCGGTGCCGGTCCGACGTTACTGCCACCTTTATCTTCCGGTTCATCGGCAAAAAGCTGGTGACGCGACGTCGTTAGTTCGGTTGAATACTTATCCCGCCCGATTTGCGCGGTTACTGAATTATCCATACTAGAATATGTGGTTGATAACAAATGCCTGTTGTGAGAACCGTTCCCGTGGCGCAAGCTCCCGGAGTTTCAATTTCTGCGGAAGGGCTTCCGGATCGCCCGGGTATCCTACCGCCATGAACACGCCTATCTCGTACGTCTCGGGGATACCGAGATTGTCAATCGCCTTGTCGCGGTTGTAGCCGGCCATCTGCCTGACCTGGAGTCCAAGCTCCACAGCCTGCAATGCGAGGAAAGCATTCGCACCACCCAGGTCGTACATCGCGTGAGCATTCGCGCCCGGATAATTGGAAAAATTTTTCCGGGCCAGGCTCAACACCAACAGCGGTGCATCCTTCGCCCAGATCTTATTGCCTTCATTCAGCGAATCGAACAGCCGGTTCCATAGATCATCCTGCGCTTTTGTTGCATACAGGTAAAACCAGGGCTGCTCATTCGTACTGGAAGGCGCCCACCGCGTGGCTTCAAACAACGATCTGATTTTTTCCGGCTCGACATGCTGGCTGGTAAAAGCCCGGACACTTTTTCGCTTCCTGATCAGTTCAGATATAGGATATTCAATTTCAGTGGATTTCATAAAAAACCTTAAAATTAAAAATGAAGGTACACCAAATGACGCTCAACAAAAATGAAATCTTTTTCCAGGGGCGACCCTATCTTAGGAACGGGTATTTAATGAAGGGAATGCCCTTACCATAACCTCGGACTTGCCAACTCAGTTCCGCCGTATTAAATTTCCTATCCTGGATATGATCACTTTCACGGCAACACTGGTTAAATTCAACGCCAAGGGCGAGAAATCTGGCTGGACCTACTTTGAGATCAAGCCCGCGCTGGCACAGAAATTAAAGCCCGGAACGAAAATGTCATTCCGCGTGAAAGGACAGATTGACAACCACCCCATCGAGAAAACATCCTTGTTACCCATGGGCAAAGGTATTTTTATGATGCCGGTCAATGCAGCCGTGCGCAAGGCCATTCAGAAAAAGCATGGGGATACGGTGAACGTACAACTGGAAGTAGACGACCGGAAACTTCAACTGTCGAAAGACCTTATGGCGTGTCTTAAGGACGAACCGCACGCGCTGGCTTTCTTTAAAAAACTTCCGTTGTCACACCAGCACTACTTCAGCAAATGGATCGAAAGTGCCAGGACGGCCGAAACGAAAACAAAGCGGATCATGCAAACGATCAACGCCTGTTTGAAGGGACAGAAATTTGGAGAGATGCTGAAGAGTTAAGGATGTGTTGATGTGCGCGGGTGTTGATGTGTTGATGTGGTTGTTTAAAGGGATAATAATTCTTCGGCACTTGTAGAACCAGCTTTAATGATGTGCGCGGGTGTTCGGGTGTCGGGATGTGTTGATGTGCGCAGGTGTTGATGTGTTGATGTGGTTGTTTAAAGGGATAATAATTCATTAGGCACTGTAGACCGAGTTTTAATGATGTGCGCGGGTGTTCAGGTGTTGAAGTGGCGATGTTCGGGAACGGATATATTTTTGGGTGGCTCGACAAATGCCACATTCAGTATGGCGAAGGGCTTACCGATGTCCAGCCGCCATCGACGATGAGGGTTTGTCCGGTGATATGGCCCGCTTGCGGTGATAACAGGAAAACGGCGGCATTGGCGATATCCGAGGGTGTGGCCGGCTTGCCAAGCGGCGTGATAGCCGACCATGTTTTCTGATAGCTGGGATCATGGGCAGTGCGTTCGCTCATCGTTGCGCCGGGCGCTACCGCATTAACAGTTATCCTATGTGGTGAAAGATCGATCACCAGATTTTTCGCGAGCATCTCAAGGGCCGCTTTACTCATACCATAGGCCGCAAGATTCGCATGCGCCTGGTGCCCGGTTACAGACGACATAAACAATATACTCCCCCCTTCGCCCTGCGCCTTCATCTGCCCTGCCGCCGCCTGCGCCAGGAAAAAACTCCCGCGAAGGTTTACTTCCATCACTTTCGTAAAGTCTTCAGGCGTATAGGTAAGGAAATCGCCAAACAACGTAATGCCTGCATTGGCAACCACCATGTCGAGCCTGCCGAACCTTTTAACGCAGTCGTCCACCATCTGTCGGATAAAGGATACATCGCCCGCGTCCCCGGGATAGGGCTCACACCACCCATAATTTTTTTTCACCGATGTGGCCGCCTCCTCTGCCAGCGACACTTCAATGTCATTCAACACCACCCGCGCTCCCCTTTCAGCCAGTTGCCTGCATATCTCCAGCCCGATCCCCTGACCAGCACCCGTTACGATAGCCGTTTTTCCTAGAAATTCTTTCATCTTGCATTTAGGTTACTGGTTAACAGTAAAAGGTTAAAGCCTGAAGTTTCGGGTTGAAGGTACCGGGTCGACGTTCAGATATTGTTACCCGAACACTTGAACACCCGAACACCCGCACACATCCCCTGAAGTTACTTTAATCAGCCGAAGA
>DASPJC010000401.1:0-6369 GCA_035628815.1 Ohtaekwangia sp.
ACGATAACTTTGGAGCCCGCCAGCTTGCAGGCAAATTCCATACTTCCCAATATGTCTTCGTTAAGAATATTTCCCGCTATGCGGCAACTGAAGATATCGCCAAGTCCCTGATCGAAAATCAATTCAGCAGAGGTCCTGGAATCGATACAACTTAAGATGCAAGCGAATGGAAACTGGCCTGCGGAAGTTTCATTTACCTGCTGCAACAGGTTCCGGTTAATCTTAAGGTTATTGACAAACCGTTTGTTCCCTTCCTTTAAAAGTTCAATTGCTGTTTCTGGCGTGAGCTGGTTTTGAAGTTCCCTTGTAAGTGTTCTCATGGTGTTCAGTATTTGAAATTCAGGTTTATTTATCTAGAATAAGTCGTTATGATGAAACCGCTCGAAATATAGGCGGCTCCATTATTTTTGTTGCTGTAACGCTCGGCCAAGTTGCACTTCCGATCCGTCTAATGGCCGATTGCTTCTACGGACTTTATGCCGATGGTTTCAACTTGTATTCCCTTCTCCGGTGCCCGCTGGCGTTTAAAGTCGTCAATTATTTCCAGTACATCGTGATCAATTTCCACACA
Source organism: Ohtaekwangia sp. (assembly GCA_035628815.1). GTDB lineage: Bacteria > Bacteroidota > Bacteroidia > Cytophagales > Cyclobacteriaceae > Ohtaekwangia. The sequence goes on from DASPJC010000401.1 coordinate 572, forward strand.
GCATGATCCGTCGATGATGACCCTGGCATTGGCGGGAAGTCTCTCAAGCGACAGCTGGATGCTCGCTTTATTGAGAAACGTCACCTCTTCCGACAAACGCATGTGAATGACAGGGCCGTTCGCGCCCTCGTTTTTCTCGTAGTGATACGAATGGCGGTAATTTGTTCTGAGTATATAAAAGACCGCGAACGCCATGCCAATGCCAATTCCCTTCAGCAGGTCGGTGGAAAGAATGCCGATCACGGTCGCCATGAAGGGAATAAACTGCGACCATCCAAATTTATACATCGACCTGTATAAAGTTATGTTCGATAATTTGTACCCAACGACAAGAAGTATGGCCGCGAGCGTTGCAAGCGGTATCAGATTCAGGAATGCCGGAATTGTAACGGCGGAAATAAAAAGTATGCAACCGTGAAAAATCGCAGACAGCTTGCTTTGCGCGCCGGCATTGATGTTAGTCGAACTTCTGACAATCACCTGGGTGATGGGTAATCCGCCGATAAGACCGGAAACAATATTACCAACGCCCTGGGCCTTGAGTTCGCGGTTTGTCGGCGTGTTCCTTTTGTGGGGATCGAGTTTGTCGGTAGCTTCCACACACAGTAGCGTTTCAAGACTGGCGACAATCGCTATCGTCACGGCAATTACATACACATCCGGATTTACGAGGGCACTGAAATCAGGTAACCGGAAAAAATTAACAAACTCTACGGCAGACGAAGCTACCGGAAGTTGTACAAGGTGCTCCCCTGACAATGACCACTCCGGATGGATAACAGAGAAGATGTAGTTGAGCAGTATGCCGACCAATACTACGACAAGTGCGCCGGGAACAAATTTAAACAAACCGATTTTCTTCATTGACGGCAACTCGAATAAAACCAGCAGGGCAAGCGACACGAGGCTGATCACAATAGCACCTTTTGTATGATAGATAAATGCATAGTACAGCTCTGTGAACGTGTTGTGCCCATCGCTTTGCTGCAACCCGATATCAGCTGTAAAGAGATCCTTGTCATAGCCCAGGGCATGAGGTATCTCTTTTAAGATGAGGGTAAGACCAATCGCCGCCAGCATTCCCTTGATCACGGATGACGGAAAGTAATATCCGATTATACCGGCTTTAAAAAAACCGCCAAGCAATTGAATAACGCCGGCCAACACGACTGCAAGCAAAAAAGACTCAAAGGTCCCCAGCGTTTGTTGCGCGTTCAATACGATGACAACCAGACCTGCTGCCGGGCCTGATACTCCTACCTGTGATCCGCTTAACGCTCCCACGACGATACCTCCAACTATTCCAGCGATCACACCGGAGAATACGAGGTCCGGCCTGCCCGTTGAAGCGAGTCCGATACCAAGGCAGAGCGGCAACGCAACCAGAAAAACAACGATACTTGACGGAATATCCCTTTTGATGAGTTTGAAATTCAGATCCATTTAACAAATTTTTCGATGTGTATACTATTTCGCTATGTCACAGCCCGTCACCGATAGCGCATTGAACTAACACCGTTATCAAGACCATGGTACTTGAACGAACTCAATTATGTCAGACGGTGAAAAGGCCAACCAGGTGAATACCCGGTCTTTAATTTGAGTAATGTGGACTGAGCAGATTGCCCGGATCAGAATGCCTCAGGAGGCGGGCAGAATTTTGCGTTATGAGCAGCCAATGGTTTATCGGATTCTTCGCTGCTGTTTCGCTGTAAAGCGATGAGGAAAAAAGCATGCTGGCAAATCTCGTTACGTTCGTCCAGGTAGACTTCTTTTAAATCATCAAAGCCGGTCTTTGACGAGTCTTTCTCTTCTTCAGCCCCGGCGCTGATAAGATTTTGAATCAGCGCTGAGTCTTTGGTGAGGCCCATCGTGTCGATCTCGGCAAGAATAAAGCTCATGTTAAGGAAAGCGACGCCCGTCAGGAAGACAAAAATCGCGCGGCTATATTTTCCTCTGAGACTCATCATGTTTCAAAACTACAAAAAAAATAAAAAAACAAAATACGGTTTGTATTATTTCACGACCACAAATTAATTCCGTCTGGCCAGGTTTCATGTATGAAGGCGTGCATTATTTTCCGATAACGCCAGCCGTGCTTCGGTCCCCGATGACCTGATCACACTACAAAGCCAGCGGCAGGTTAAAAATCGAACAAATCACCCAGAAAACTTTCCCGCTTTTTCTTTTTATAACCGTGCTGGTAGTAGTCGTCACTCTTTCGGACGTCTTCGTGGCGGGGAATTGCCTGCACATTGTCGCCGGCAGACCTATCGATAATTTTATCCAGCTCCCCCCGATCCAGCCACACACCACGACAGCTCGGACAGTAATCTATTTCTATGCCCTGTCGCTCGGACATCACCAGCTTTGCGTTTTTACAGACGGGACAATCCATTGCGTTTTTGATGCTGCTGTAAAAAACTGATGCCAAAAACCGAGCGGCGTTCCGGTTCAATCCTCCACCAACGACTTCCATTTCACCATCCGTTTGCGTAGGTCGATGCTCTTGCCATCCAGCCTGAAGGTGCCGTCACCCTGGTGATGCATCGTGCGTTTTTCTTTCACGGCCGGGTTGGTCCACGCTTTAACCGCTTCAAGAATAAACAGGCTGTACCGGTTTAGCATCCTGGTATCAACCACGCGGCATTCAATGTTTGCCATGCACTGTTCGATCAAAGGCGCTTTGACATTTCGCGCCTGTTTCGGGGTAAGCTTGAACTTCTCGAATTTGTCAACGTCTTCTCCCGAGCAATTTCCGATGTCAACTACTTTCTTTGCCAGGCCGGCACCCGGAATGGCAATAACACACTCGCGTGTTGCCCTGATTGCTTCGTAACTGAAGTCCCACGGGCCAACAACGGCACCGATAAGCGCAGGATCGTGCCGGATCATCATGTGAAATCCCATGGTCATCACGTTGGCCTTTCCGCGATGAAAGGTTGTTAACAGCACGATCGGACCAGGTTCGATCAGCCGGTATATTTTATGAACAGGATAACTTCTCATAGACCCTTAAACAAATATGCTTTAACGATATCCTTTAATTCCTACCAATCCGGCCGAGGTGCGTATTTTTGAAGTCATCGCTATACTTCAGGCCATAACCGAGCATCCTGTCAAAAGCACTGTGACCCAGCAGTAGTAGCCCGGTAAACTGCAGGACCGGAAACGCTGTCGCTATGCCTGTCAGATACACAGCAATGGCCACACCTTTGTGGTGTACAAAATTGTACGTAATCGCGCCGTAACGGGCGTTAACCACATAGCCGATCATGCTGATATCAGGGACGAGAAACAATACCCAATAGCGCCACCAGGAAAAGGGTAACAGACTATTCAGGTAAACGGCCAGGACGAGCGTCAGGAGTTCTTCGATGCGGAGGAGATTTTTCATGGCGTTATTAATGTGCGCAATATCCACACTTATTTGAAAAAAACCGGACCACGCGAATCCATAACGGAACATTCAGGAAAGCAACAAACAGCTCAGTCCACCTCCTGAAAACGCTCATCACCGCACATCCGCACAACCCTCGGCATAAACGATCCCAACACCTCCACAAGCTCTTTCTGATAATTCATCACCTGGTGAATGTCCTTGTATGCCATCGGCGCTTCATCCAGACCGGCACCGATCAATTCAACTCCGGCCTGCTTCAGGAATTTGTTGACATGACGCGGCAGGATAGTCTGTTTTGCCTTCGTCCGCGACATGGTCCTCCCCGCGCCATGCGACGCAGAGTTGATCGATGCCATCACGCCTTTACCACGTACGATAAACCCCGGGGTAGCCATCGAGCCCGGAATAATTCCGAGCACATCCCGTCCCGCGGGCGTGGCGCCTTTGCGATGAACAATGATTTCGTTCCCGAACATATCCTTTTCCTTCCACGCAAAATTGTGATGATTTTCGATCATGGCTAATGGCGTTTCCCGAAGACCAACGGCCATACGTTCATGGATCTGGTGGTGACAGGCCGATGCATAGTCACCCGCAAGATTCATGGCGAGCCAGTATTCCTGCCCAGCTTCCGTATCGAGATCAAGCCACGCAAGGTGCCTGGCCTCCGGGGGCAGTTTACAGTTATCCATGGCGATCTTTGTATAATGCCGGGCAATGTTGGCACCGAGGCCACGAGAGCCGGAATGCGAAAGAAGGGCCAGGTATTGACCAGGATTAAGATTATGCTCGTTGACACGATTTAATATTTCCAAAACGCCGAATTCAACAAAGTGATTACCTCCGCCTGATGAACCGATCTGCTGCCAGGCGCGGTCCTTCATTTCACGTACGATACTGAGCTCCGAAAATTCGCTGCGTTCAAAGATCTCGTGATCTTTCGGCTTCTTGAATGTCGCCAGACCGAACCGGGTGTTGTCTACCAGGATCTTTTTCAATTCCTCCCGCTTCCCATCGAGCATCGTCACCGGGAGATCATATAGTGTCATGCACATCCTGCAACCGATGTCAACACCGACGCCATAAGGAATCACTGCATTGTTCGTGGCGAGTACGCCACCAATAGGAAGGCCGTATCCCTGGTGAGCATCCGGCATCAACGCACCGGCTATCGTGACAGGAAGCTTCATGGCCGTCTCCATCTGATCAAGCGCGCCCTGTTCAATGGCCTCTGCTCCGTAGACCTGATAAGATTTGCCTTCCAATGCAAGGGGTATTTTTTCATCCGGCGGCTTCAGCAAGGCCATGGCCACCGGACCGATTGCCGGATCGCTGGTAAAAGACGACGGGTTGTTAAGTATCTGCTTCAGTAACGCAAGCTTGTCATCAAAGCTTAAACCGGCATACTGACGTTCGACGAGATCAAGTGCCAAACCCAATGCTTTGCCTTCCACAAATCCGATACTTTTCAGGTCGTTTCCCGTTAGACTCATTCCTATCGTCCGCTTAATACTGTTACATCCAGGTGCGCTTTAGCATGGCAACCACACATCAAACCGCGCGCCCTTTCCTGGTTCAGAAGTAGCCTCAATAAAGCCATGGTGCCGCTCCACAATACGCTTCACGATATTCAGTCCTATTCCCGTTCCCGCGAATTGTTGTTTGGAATAAAGGCGTTGAAAAAGTTCAAAGATCTTATCCTTATACTGGGGATCAAATCCAATACCGTTGTCCGTAAAGGTCAGGCGCCAGTAGTCTTTGCCGGGCGGTGCCTTTTTGTCCGCAATCTCCTTCCCGCTGACCTTGCGGCAATCGATCGCGATCCGGGGATCAGCGTTTGAAAATTTCAATGAATTATTAACCAGGTTGCTGAACAACTGGCGGATCTGGAATTCACTGCCACGTATCACAGGAAGGGAACTGGCCTGTATCGTGGCGTTTTTTTCGCTAATGATCCTTTCGAAATCCGTTTTACAGTGATCCAGTACAACGTTCAGATCCACGTCGCCCATCTCATCTTCATGGTTAGAAAAACTGCTGAGCATGAGTAATGATTGAATCAATCCAGTCATTCTTCTTGCGGCGTTGTCGATTCTTGCCAAGTAGTCGTCGATAGCCTGTTGCGGCAAAGAACCATTCCTGATTCGATCGATCAATAGCTGGATTTTGCGGAGCGGTTCCTGCAAATCATGGCTCGCAACATAATTGAAAGACTGAAGTTCCGAATTCCGGGACTCCAGTTCCGCAACCAGCAGCCGAAGCCTTTCTTCCGCAGATTTTAATTCAGTGACGTCCTGGACAGCACCTACTACACGGTGCAGTTTGCCCTCCGGCGTAAGCTGAATTTTGCCGGAACTTCGAAGTACTTTACGGACGTCGCCCGGAAGATTAATCG
>DASPJC010000402.1:0-4007 GCA_035628815.1 Ohtaekwangia sp.
AACGACAAGGCTGGCGCGAAAATGAATTTGATGCGTTGGGTCTCCGCGCGGTCGATCAAGGAGACTTTTGTGCCGGCTACGGATTACCGCTATCCTTTCCTGGAGAAAGAGTAGTGTAACATAAAAAAGTAAAGCGTCACAAGGATTATTCCCTGTGACGCTTTTTTTTGAACGCGCAGGTGGCTAATACCACTTCACTTTACGCGAGAAGTACATGAGCAGTCCGATGATGAGGAACAGTCCGATGCTTCCCAGGAGGAGCGAGTAATCCTGCTGCAGGATGATCACAAAAATGAACGTGTAGAAGATCAGCAATAACAAGGAGAACAAGGTAACAAGCTTTTTGTTCTGCAGGAATGACGATGAATAGAGGCCGACCAGGATGACTGTTGCGAGTGATGCGATGATGTAGGCAAGATTGTATCCCATGTGTTCGGAGAAACTGAGGAGCAGTGTATAGTAGATGATAAGAGCTGCGCCGATGAGAATGTATTGAAAAGGGTGGATGCGGATCTTCTGCGTAATCTCCACCAGGAACAGCGCCACGAAGGTCAGCAGGATCATGAGGATGCCGTACTTGGATGTGCGGATACTCTTCTGGTACTGGTCAACAGGGATCAAAAGCTTCACACCGAAATCAGATCCGCTGAGCTGCTGATTGTCCTGCGTCCATTGCTGTGAAAACGGGCGGTTGAAGTGGAGCACTTTCCACGTAGCGTCAAAACCCTTTTCGGAAACCGACCGCGTTGCCGGAAGAAATTCGCCGTCGAAACTGGGATCGTTCCAGGGGCTGCTGATCCCGACAGTTGTCGTTTTACCGGCGGGCACGAAATCCAACCGCTCACTTCCCTTCAGGTTCAGGGTGATCGCAACGTCCGGGTTGAAGCTTTCTGCATTCTGCCAGGGAAGCTTGCTCGATATGCCGAGACTTGTAAACGTGGTCCCTTCAGGGGTTGTATACCGGGCGGTGCTGTTGTCACGACCTGTATGATTGCCGACCGATACACCGATATCGTTGGAGGGCTCTGCCGTTAACAATTCACCGCCACTGGTGAACACGGGATTTTCACTGATGCCCCGGAGATCAGTGATACCGAGAACCATGTACGCTTCATTCCAGAGCACCTTGTCCTCCGGGATGGAGAGCAGTTTGAAATCCGGTTTGGCAAAAGTAGCGTTGACATTCAGGACAGATTTGTACACCACGGCGTCAAAGATCCCGCGGTGAAGCATTTCAGGGTTTACAGTTCCATTGATGTCAAGTGTTTCGGGCAGGAAGAAAGCCTTTTCAATGCGCTCGTGAACTTCCGTTCCATCTTTGCCGCGATCGATCACTTCCTGCTTCCGGAAAGGTATTACAAGTACGGGACCGGAGATGGTCTGATTTCCCGACCACTTGCTGGCGACTTCGTGGATGGCGTCCTCAGCCCTGACCTGTCGTTCGTAGATAAGTTCCTGTATCCATGCCGACGGTATCAGCAGGATGATGATGAGGAAGCCTATCGAAAAGAGCTTTACCATGATAGATTCCTGGATCCACCGGTTTAGGCGCTCGAAGAGATTGAAGGGTGTTGTAGGTATTGTTTCCATAGGAAAGCGATTATGTATTTGGTTTGTGAGAAAGCAAAAGGGGTGAAGTTTGTTTTTCAGGCAGCGGCGAAGCAGATTCCTGTTGCGCGACTTTCGAGAGGATTGATTCAAGCAAAGGCAGCATGGCGCCGAGGTTTTTTGTTTTGATGACGAAGTTCCAGAGCGGCTCAAATTTTTTCCAACCACCGCTATAGAGGAAATGCTTCATCATATGCTTGATCGAATCGTGTCCAAGGCTGGATCTGACGATATTAGACCAGGTGTAGAACTCCCTGTAAGCCCAATGGTAGCCTTCTTCCAACGCTGTGGCTGACAGGTTTTTTGTTTTGTATACAACGTGACGGGTATCGTAAAGGTCCCAGTTATTCGTGGCAATCCTTCCTTCTGCCAGCATGTCCTGGTAGAGTTTTGTGCCGGGGTACGGTGTAAGAATATGAAACGTGGCCGTCGTTATGGAATTGTCAACGCCCCACGCGACCGTGCGTTTAAAGACATCCTGGTCGTCGGCATCCAGGCCGAAGACGAAACTGCCGTTGATCATGATGCCGAGGTCGTGAAGTCTTTGCACAGCCCGTTGATAGTCTTTTTGAAGATTTTGCTTTTTATTGCTCTGCTTCAGGTTCTGATCCGAAAAGGTTTCAAAACCCACGAAGAGGCTGCGCAATCCGGCCGCCGCTGCTTTTTCGATCAGGTTGCCCCGCAGGATGGCATCGACCGTGGAGGCTCCCTGGAACACGCGGTTCATACCTTTCATGCCATCAAACAGGTTTGCAGCGAACCTGGTGTTGCCCAGCAGGTGGTCGTCGAGGAAGTAAAGGTGTCTGCCGGGAAGGCGTTCTATTTCTGCGAGGGCATCGTCGACGGCGAGGGTGTAAAAGGATTTGCCGCCTTCGAAGAAAGCGTCTTTGTAACAGAAATTGCAGTGATGCGGACAGCCTCGCGTAACGACGATTGAATTTGGAACAAGGTATAGATGTCTTTTAATAAGATCGCGCCGGATCGGTGGTACGCGTTCGAGGGTGCGGACAGACGAAAAATATCTTTTCTTCGGCCGACCGGTTTTGAAATCCTTTAGAAATGCCGGAAAGGTTTCTTCTCCCGGTCCTATAAAAATTGAATCTGCATGCAGTGCTGCCTCTTCCGGAAGTGAAGTGACATGAAGACCACCAAGAACAACATATGCGCCTTTCTGCCGGTAGTGGTCCGCGAACGCGTAAGCACGATACGCGTTGGTGATATACACCTGGATGATAACCAGGTCAGGGCTGTCGTTTAAATTCACCTTTTCCACATGCTGATCCTGCAATTCGATCTCATCGAATGGTGACAGGTAGGCGGCCAGGGTTGCAAGACCGAGCGGTGGAAAAAGCGAATACTTTATCGGTCGCCAGAACGGACTTTCCGCTTCCGTCAGTGCCGGCAGGATCATCTTGACTTTCACAGCGATCGTTGGGACAGGTGGTTTGCACAATTATAACCTGCAGGCTTCGACCGCGCGATTTTTTTTCCAAGCCATATGACCGCTGGTTTGACGATATGATAAGCCAGGGTTATGATGGAAAGGTATACGAGCACTTTCACCGTGTCCCGAAGCAAGGGCTGGTTGGTGAGGAAGTACAGTGTACCGGAGGGTTCCCATAACGACAGTACCATTTTCAGGCTGATCGTTATCACGGTGAGGATATACGCTGCAAAAAGCGACAGGGAGAATAGAACGAGCGATTGCAGGGTGCGGAGCACGTGATGTGGAATGGTGCAGGAGAGGATTACAAAAGCGACCAGGAAGAAATGTACCGCGGTGGCGGATTTACCGATCATGCGGTTGATTTCCGCAAAATAAAACCCGGATTCACGTAGCACGGAGTCTGTGTCGAGTAGCCATTCCGTCAGCGCGCTGGCGGGCCAGAGGATGACCATGAGGTCTTCCGTTGTGCTGGTGGCGTGGAGATACTTGATCGCGATGGCAGTCATTACTGTAATGAGGAACCATCGGGCGGTTTTGTTGATCATGTTGAAAGTACTTTTAAATTCAAAGTTAATACATAAAAAAAATTAGCGTTGTTGTTTCAGGACCTGTTCCATGGCATCGAGGTGCTTGCGGAAGGCGTTCCTGCCTTTTTCGGTGATCTTGTATTTAGTGTGAGGTTTACGGTCCACGAACGACTTCGACACAGAGAGGTATTTTTCTTTTTCCAGGGCTTTTATATGAGAGGCCAGGTTGCCATCGGTAACATTCAGCATTTCTTTCAGCGTATTGAAATCGTGGGCGTCGTGGGTAACGAGTACAGACATGATCTGCAACCGCACACGATGCTCGAGTACTTTATCCAGATTTTCAAACGGGTTCTTCACTTGTCGTATTTATTATACATGATGGCGCCATAAAATATATGGAGTACGCCAAATCCGATGGCCCA
>DASPJC010000403.1:0-12136 GCA_035628815.1 Ohtaekwangia sp.
CGCCAGTATGATGGGCGCAGATGGAAAAGTTATCGTGCTTGACTGCAGATCCCTTGATTACCATTACGCACCAGTGGCACTCGAGGGACACGCCATCGTGCTTTGCAACACGGGCGTCAAGCATGCATTGGTTGACTCCGAATACAACACCCGCCGAAGCGAATGCGAGCAGGGCGTACAACTGATGAAGCAGCACTTCCCGGAAATCAACAGCCTCCGCGATGTAACACTGGGCATGCTGCAACAGTACCAAAGCGATTTTCCGGAAAAAGTATATCGCCGGTGCCTGTACATTGTCCAGGAGATCAAACGCGTTCAGGAAGCGTCGAACGACCTTCAGCAGGGTGACCTCGTGGCGTTTGGGAAAAAAATGTTCGAAACCCATGATGGTCTTTCAAAATTATATGAAGTAAGCTGCCCGGAACTCGATTTCCTGGTGGCGCTGGCACGGCGCGAACGCGGAATACTGGGATCGCGAATGATGGGCGGCGGGTTCGGCGGTTGCACCATTAATATTATACGGGACGAGGATGTTCAACCTTTTATCGCACGCGCAGGCGAGGCCTATCAAAAGGCGTTTAATCTTGAATTGATTGCCTATATTGTGCACGTCAAATCAGGTGTTGGGCTTGTCGGCGATTCGGCAGCCATTGGCAATTAATCTAACAGGATGAAAAAGATTTTAGTGACGGGTGGAACGGGGTATATAGGTTCTCACACGGTGGTCGAGCTTATACAGGACGGTTTTGAAGTAGTCATCATAGACGACCTTTCCAATTCGCAGCTGGATGTGCTGGACGGCATCGAAGCCATTACCGGGGTCAGGCCTGCTTTTCACCAGTTCAATCTTTGCGATGCGGAAAAGCTTGACAGTTTTTTCGGGTCGCACCATGATATTAACGCTGTGATCCATTTTGCGGCCAGCAAGGCGGTAGGAGAGTCTGTACAAAAACCGTTGCTCTATTACAAGAACAACGTTTACGGCATTATTCTCATGCTGGAGGCCATGAAAAAGTACAACGTACCGAATATGGTATTCTCTTCTTCCTGTACCGTATACGGCCAGCCCGACAAACTACCTGTTACGGAACAATCTCCCTTCAAGCCGGCGGAATCCCCTTACGGAAGAACGAAACAAATGGGCGAGGAGATTCTGCGCGACACCTGCAAAGTGGAAGAGAATATTCATGCGGTAGCCTTGCGTTATTTCAACCCGGCGGGTGCGCACCCTTCAGCCCGCATCGGCGAGTTGCCGCGCGGTGTGCCGAATAACCTCGTGCCGTTCATTACGCAGACTGCCGCAGGCATCCGCCCCCAGCTGCTGGTTTTTGGAAACGATTATAGTACACCTGACGGATCCGCTGTAAGGGACTATATTCATGTCACCGACCTGGCCAAGGCACACGTGGTGGCCGTCAAGAGATTGATCGAACGCCGCCAGAAAAGCCGGTACGAATTTTTCAACATCGGAACAGGAAAAGGTCTTTCGGTCCTCGAAATTGTAAAAGCCTTTGAACGCGTCAACAATGTTACCCTTAATTACAAGATCGTAGACCGCAGGCCGGGCGATATTGAAAAGATCTATGCCGACACGGCCCAGGCCAATCAGGAACTGGGCTGGGAAGCAACTGAAACCCTCGATGAAATGATGCGCTCTGCCTGGAACTGGCAGCAGCATATTATGAAAACGGTTTCCTCTTAGTCTGTTATTTTTCAAAATCGCCTGATCTTTTCTTTTTCAACAGGTTAGGCCGTTGAAAGAATTTCTGTTGGCCCTGACTTTCAATGCTGCCCCGATCCCGGGCCGCAATCCTGTCTGCAACCCGTCGGTGTGCGCTTTTCAAAACTCGACAGATTACTGACAATATATTTTGTTACTTCGAAAAAGAACCACATTTTTATCGATTGAACTCTTTGGAAAAAGGGTTTAACCATAAACCTAACGCCCATTTGCCAAACCGAATAACCCTAAAAACCCATGCAAGAATTACAAACGAATGACTACGTAGTCTTTCTTATTTACTTTGTCATTGTAGCCGGATACGGCTACTGGATCTATAACCGAAAGAAAAAAGCGCAGGCAGACTCGAAGGACTTTTTCCTGGCCGAAGGTTCACTTACCTGGTGGGCTATCGGTGCCTCGTTGATCGCTTCCAATATTTCCGCAGAACAATTTATCGGGATGTCCGGCTCCGGGTTTAAGATGGGCCTGGCAATTTCCACCTACGAGTGGATGGCGGCAGCAACCTTGATCATTGTCGCTGTTTTTTTTATTCCTGTCTATCTTAAGAATAAGATCTATACGATGCCGCAGTTCCTGCATCAGCGCTACAATGGTACTGTAGCGATGATCATGGCGATATTCTGGTTGCTGTTGTACATTGTCGTCAACCTGATGTCGATCCTATACCTCGGTGCATTGGCCATCAGTGGTATCACAGGTTTTAATATTTATCTCTGTATTGTACTCCTGGCGGTCTTCGCAATCTTCATCACCCTGGGTGGAATGAAAGTAATCGGATACACCGATGTTATACAGGTGTTCTTCCTCGTATTGGGCGGCCTTGTCGCAACCTATATCGCGCTGGATCTCGTTGCCGAGGAAGCCGGGCAGGCCGGAATCCTGAATGGATTCAAACTCCTTCGAACCGAAGCCAGCGGACACTTCCATATGATCTTCGAGCCGGATAACCCAAATTACATGGACTTGCCTGGACTGACTGTGCTGATTGGCGGTATGTGGATCACCAACCTGAATTATTGGGGATGTAACCAGTACATCACGCAACGGGCGCTGGGTGCGGACCTGAACACCGCACGCAACGGGATCCTGTTTGCCGCATTCCTGAAACTTCTGATGCCTGTCATCGTGGTGTTGCCCGGCATCGCCGCCTATGTGCTGCATCAGAAAGGATACTTCCAAACCGAAATGCTTGATTCAAAGGGAATCGTCGACGTGAATAAAGCTTATCCTTCGCTGCTCAACCTGCTTCCCACGGGCCTGAAAGGATTGGCATTCGCTGCGCTTACCGCGGCCATCGTGGCATCGCTCGCCGGAAAAGCGAACAGTATCGCTACGATCTTTACACTGGATATTTATAAGAAAGCAATCAGGCCTGACGCGAATGAGACCAAACTGGTATGGCTCGGGCGGATTTCTGTGATCGTTTCCATCATACTGGCGGTTATCCTTTCCTTGCTGGTTGGCGAGAAACTAATGGGCGAAGGAAAGCAGGGATTCCAGTACATACAGGAATATACAGGATTTGTTTCACCGGGTATTTTCGCGATGTTCATCCTCGGATTTTTCTGGAAGCGTACTACGTCGAATGCGGCGTTGTTCGCAACCATCGGCGGGTTTATATTCTCGCTGATACTCAAAGTCCTTCCGCAGTTTGCTGACCTGTCGTGGCTCGCGCCATTCGGATTCGCCAAGGAGAACGCCGAAGGCATCTTCGAAATACCATTCCTTGACCGGATGGGATTTGTGTTCATTCTTTGCATTATCGGGATGAGCATTATTACCAATATTGAAAACCGGAGAGGCGTGAAGCCGAATGGCCTTGAAGTGGATACCAGCATGTTCAAGATGTCGCCGGGTTTTGCAGCCGGATCATTACTGGTTTGCGGTATCCTGGTAGCCCTTTACTCGGTCTTTTGGTAGACAACGACTTTATTCATTCACGAAGCCTCAGTAAATTGCTGGGGCTTCTTTATTTTTATACGCCATGAACAGGATCGACCGCCTTACAGCCATATTGATTCAACTGCAGACCAAACGGGTCGTGAAAGCTGAAGAGATCGCCGACCGCTTTGAGATCAGCCTCCGCACGGTATACCGCGATGTGAAGGCGCTGATGGAGGCCGGCGTACCCATCGGGTCCGAGGCCGGTAAAGGGTATTTCATCGTTGACGGTTACCATCTTCCACCTGTTATGTTCAGTGAAGAAGAAGCGAGTGCGATGCTCATGGCAGGAAAACTGGTTGAAAAGATGACCGATCATTCGGTGCGCAAAGCCTATGAGTCAGCATTGATGAAGATCAAGGCTGTCCTGCACGAGTCGGAACGCGATCATATCGAGAACCTCCAGTCCGTCATGGAGGTACGGACCATGGCATCCGACAAACAGCAGGAGTTTCCTAATCACTTTTTAACGATGATCCAGAAAGCCCTTTCACAGAAAGAGGTTTTACAGATGGAGTATATTTCCAGCTACAACAAGGAACTCACCAAGCGCGAGGTAGAACCGATCGGCATGGTGTATTACCGGGCAGGGTGGCATTTGATAGCCTGGTGCAGACTTCGCAATGGCTACCGCGACTTCCGGGCCGACCGGATCACGGACCTGTCTAATGCAGGCAAAAAATTTGACAGCCGGAACCTGATATCCCTGAAAGAATATTTCCAATCGTTCCTGCAGGCCAACCAGGAGGTGGAAAAGGTGGTGGTTACTTTTGATAAGAATTTTCTGAAAGGCAGACCCATTTACGGTCAGGTATCTGAAACCGATCTCGGCGATCGCGTCCGGTTGGTATTCCTGAGTGGATGTCTTCGTTATATGGCGCACTGGTTGCTGATGTATGGGACCGCCGTAACGGTTGAATCACCGGAAAAGTTAAGGGAAACAATGAGCGCGCTGGTCGACGAGCTTCACGTCCATTATGCCGCTGCACCGCGCATGGTTAACGAAATGTTGCCTCTCGGTTCGTGATCGGCATTCGGCCCCTATCCCGGCCGTAGCGCGTCGGTATTTCGCGATCGTGCATTATCCCGAAAAGTCTTACATGTGGTAATCGGTCCACAGTTTCCGGTTTTTCATGCCATTTCAACGACATATAGTCGCCTGTCTACAAGGAATGAAAATTGCAGGTCTCAAGGCGACATCAAATGACGCCCGGAATGGAGAAAGACTTACGTATCCTCGTATTGGAAGACATGGAGGAAGATCTTGAGATCGTTGAGTATACACTGGAAAAGGCAGGCATGCGTTTTCAGACCAAGCGGGTGGATACGAAGGAGGAGTTTATTGCCGCGCTATACAATTACAATGCAGATGTTATCCTCTCTGACCATTTTCTGCCAACGTTTAATTCACTGGAAGCGCTGGCGATAACCCGGCAGTCCGGTTTTCATACGCCGTTCATTCTTGTCACCGGCGCCATTTCGGAGGAATTTGCTGTCAATACTTTGAAACAAGGAGCGGACGACTATATTTTGAAATCCAATCTCACGCGTTTGCCCTCGGCAATCATCAATGCGATGAAGCAACGGGAAGCAGAGGATGAGAAGGCAAAAGCGAACGAAGCGTTGCGCATGCAGTATGAGGAAATGCTGAAGATCAACAAGGAACTTGACAGCTTCGTGTACAGCGTCTCTCATAATCTCCGCTCGCCGCTGATGTCTGTGCTGGGACTGGTCAACCTGGCCAAGACGGAAGATCAGAACCGCGACAGTTTCTTTAACCAGTATTTTAAGATGATGGAAACCAGCATCAACAAGCTGGACGAAACATTAAAAGAGATACTCGACTACTCTCGCAATGCACGCAAGGAGCTCAGTATTGAGCAGGTGGACATCAAAAAAATAATTTCTGATAACCTCGAGCGCATGCAATACATGCCCGGATCGCAACATATCCGAAAGGATGTTGTCGTCGAACAGGAGGCGCCTCTTTTCACGGACAAGTTCCGGCTTTCCTTTATTATCAATAACCTGATCTCCAACGCGATTAAGTACCACGACCCTGAAAAGGATGATCCTTTCTTACGTATCTTCATCGCGGTTGGTAAGGATAAGGCTACCATGGAGTTCGAGGATAATGGCATTGGCATTGATCCACGACATCTTGCAAAAGTGTTCGATATGTTCTTCAGGGCAACGAACAAAAACGATGGTGCGGGACTTGGCCTGTATATCGTGAAGGAAGCTGTTGAAAAACTGAATGGCCGTATCGAGGTTGAATCGGAATTAGAACGCGGAACGCGGTTCACGCTTGAAATACCGAACAACGACGACCCGCAGTCGAAAGGGGTCGGAGAAGCAGATGGTGAGTTGCACAGGATGGAGCGTTCTATGAGCACACACCATTGATCAGCTGTCTTTAGCTGTGACCCTGGGCCTTGAGCTGCGCGCTGAGTTTTGAGAAGAGAAATTATCTAGCGAGGTGTGTTACTTGAACGTGAAGATTGCTACGTTTCCTTAACATGACGTCCTAAGAAACAATTGCATTGCTGGTTTCCCCGGCTTTCATCCCTAATGCCCAAGTCCTAAGGGCCTTTTAATTTCCTGTCAATCTCTGCCCGTTTATAGATGAGCACTTCTTTCACGATTTCGCGGTATGGCATTTCGTCAATTTGTTCGACAATCATGTTGTTGTCGATGTACTGTAAGCCCTGGCGATACCGTTGCATCGTCGCATACTTCAAATAAGGCTTGCGCAGGATCTCAAGATCGAACTCTGGGGAGGGAACATTTTCTTTTACGATATCGAAAATTTCATCGGGATTTTCCGGTTGCCGTGATTTCAATTCATTGAGCGTCCGGATTACTGTTTCATTATCGGTGTCATCGATCAGCCTGAGGATGGCGTCGAAGGGTATTGACAAGGAATCGATCTCATGGATGATTTTTTCAGATACGTGGTTGACGGGCTTGCTGATCTTTTTTATTTTCTGGTTATACCGGTCGGGGAAAACGGCAGGTTCGGTTTCGTGAACAATGGCCTCGCCGACCATGCGGGGTATCACGCGGTAGTAGGAGTACCACAGACCGCTCACGATGGCGGCCACCAGGATGAGGGTGATCAATAGCATCGTTTTAAAGCGCCTCATGATGTGAAATCGTTCATAAGCGTGAAAATAACGAAAAACCGCTCAACCGGTAGCGACGTCTAGCCAATGGTTGCCACATTCGGCAGAAGGCGTTTGCCGGCTGCTGAAAGAGCATTCCGTCAGGGATCAGGCCTAAGGCACAGGAATTGCACGCGATGCTGGAAATAAAACTACTTCCGGGCATGCGATTGCTGTTACTGATTTTGTTTTTGTTGAGCCGCGCTGCCTTTGCACAATTCAATGACACCACCAATTATTATATCAATTATACATCGACCGGCGTTATCAACAAGACCAACGACGGCAATTCCCATGTACTGAACAATAACCTGAGATTCAGCATCAGTAAAAAAAGGGTGTCTTTCAACACGACGAACTTCCTGATTTATGGCAAGCAGCAGGGAAATCTGTCGAACAATGATTTCACCTCGGCAGCCGACCTGAATGTCTACAATAAAGGTTCGCGCCGGAAATTTTACTATTGGGGACTGCTTCAGTATGAATCGAGTTTCTCTCTGAAGTTACACCACCGGCTTCAAACGGGGGTGGGGATAGGATATAACATCATCGACAAACCCAATGTCGTAGTAATTCTCAGTGATGGAATATTGTATGAGAAAAGTAATCTTTATAACGACGCAGAGTCTGTTCGGAACGATTACGAGACCTTTCGCAATTCTTTCCGGGTTAAATTCAGGTGGGTGATCAGGGACATCATAACACTTGACGGATCCGACTTCCTGCAACACGCGCTCGATGACGGTTCTGATTATATTATCAAGTCCAACACAAATTTGTCCGTAAAGCTGCTGAAGTGGCTCAGTGTTACCGCCTCCGTTACATACAATAAACTGAATAAGACACGTCGCGAAAACCTCCTGGTCAATTATGGACTGACCTTTGAAAGGTATTTCTGAACCCGGTACTGTCGATCTTATAGGTACCCGAAGCTACCAGAATCCCGTTAACCGGGTGAATGACAATGGCCGATTCACGGTGTATATTGTCTTGCGCAAAACGAAATCTTATGGAACCTGGTGTCCTCCGGAAATTCACACTACTGCTGTTCATTATCTTATCCGCCGCGGGATATGCGCAGGAGCCATCTTTATACGTCGTTAACAATGTTACTGTCATTCCAATGAGCCAGGAGGGGACTCTGGTACACCAAACCGTTGTGATACGTGACGGATTGATCGTATCCATGGGCAGCGCCGGGCGAGTGAAAATTCCTGAAGGGGCAGCGGTCATCGATGGGACCGGCAAGTTTCTGATACCGGGCTTGTTCGATATGCATGCCCATTTCTTTTATGAGCAGGGGCCGAATGTTAATACCTGTGAGGAGGAATTAAAGATCATGCTGGCCAACGGGTTGACGACGACCCGGATCATCTGCGGCGATCCGGCGTACCTGCAGGCAAGGAACATGGTTAGAACAGGACAATGGTCAGGGCCTGAGCTGTATGTAACCAGTCCGCAGTTCGTCGGCAAATGGCCATGGTCGGGAAAGGTGTTTGCAGCGATCTGTACCACACCGGAGGAAGCCACCACTGCCGTGCGACGCTTTAAAGAAGAAGGCTATGACGAGATCAAGATCACCTTTATGGTTACGCGCGACGTATATGACGCAATTATCGCGGCCGCCAGGGCTACCGGTATGAAGGTGACCGGACATGTGGGGCCGCTGGTCAAGTTACCGCGCGCATTGGAAGCGCGTCAGCAGATTGAACATATGGATGAGTTTATCGATATGCTCCTTCCTGACACAACGCACAATCATGGGCAGAGTGTCTCAGACATGAACATCTGGCGGGAAAAGGCATGGGCGACGGTTGACCACCTGGACGAATCCAGAATCCCGGCCCTGGTACAGCGCGTGAAGCAGGCCGCAATTTATGTGACTCCTACAAATTTTTTCTTTTTCAGTTCCTTCGGCGAAGGGATGACCGAAGAACAGATCCGCAGCCGGCCGGATTATGCTTTTATTCCGGAGGCGATTAAAGGTGAACGCTGGAGCATCAGGAGCCGTTACTGGCAAAAGGCCCCATCGCCTGAAAGAAGGAAGAAGTACGTACACCTGCGGAAAAAGATGACCTACGAACTGTGGAAGGGTGGTGTAAAACTCATGGCGGGATCCGATTCGCCGGAGTGGTTCCTGGTCCAGGGATTCTCCATTCATGAGGAACTCGAAACATTCGTGAAAGCGGGGCTCACGCCGTGGGCTGCACTGCAGACGGCAACAGTTAATCCCGCGGCCTATCTTGGGATATCCGGTCGCACCGGCTCCGTCGGGCCGGGAAAGGAAGCGGATCTGATCCTGCTGGACAAGAACCCGATGGAAGATATCCGCAACACCAGGGCCATACGCGGTGTGTTTGTAAACGGTAAATTCTTTGATCGAGAGCAGCTTGATGATCTCCTGGCTGCGGCGAGGGTGATCGGCCGCTAGTTTTAATTATTGAGGCGGGGTGCGACCAAGCCGTGTTTCACGACTCCATTTCCCTGAACATCCTGTTCCCGTCAATCAACACGGCCCTTCTTCGCCTGTAGTCGTCCGTTATATAATCGATCCACGCCAACGTCGATTTTTTTGGTACGTGGGCCAGTAACCACAAGAAAACTTTGCGGTCAATCTCATCAAGTTTGAAAAATTCGAGTTCTTCTTCTTTTTCCATTGATACGAACAACAGTGAATGAATGCCAACGGTATGGAGATAAAAGTAACAAAAAGTTTTTACTGTGCCAGCCTGTTCCTTTCCCGCACTGATAATTTTGCGATGTGCCCGGATTGCGGTGTTTTCTTGATGTAAGATTTCTGTGCGGATGCACGCGCTAATCCACGGCATAAACAAAAAAATCACCAATTATATATTGTATATTTCTTTAACGGACAGTATGCCACAGTTCCAGCACTAACCCATCATCGCTATGAAAAATCTCATTGCAATCGCGTTTTCAATATTGTGCATGACGACCACAGGAGCATATGCGCAAAAAGTAGGCTTTCTGATGGATAGTTATGTGATCGACCGGTGGTATATCGATCAAAAGCTTTTTACAGACAGGATTACAGCGCTCGGGGGCGAGTGCCTTGTGGAAATGCCGTACGGCGACGCTGACGAACAAGTCCGCCTGGGAAAGAAACTCCTTGCAGCGGGCGTGAAGGTGCTTGTCATTATCGCCGTCGATGCAAAAAAGGCCGCGGAAATAGCATTGGCCGCCAAGGCACTGAATGTTCCGGTAATTGCCTATGACAGGATGATCGCCGGCGACGGCGTTTCTTTTTATATTTCTTATGACAATGAACTGGTAGGCAAGCTGCAGGCAGGATATGGAACAGAAAGAAAACATGCCGGGAATTACCTGCTGGTGAACGGACCTGTGTCGGACAATAACGCGATCCTTTTTCGATCGGGACAATTAAGTGTTTTGCAGCCCTTCATTGAAAGCAAACGCATCAATCTCCTCGGCGATTTCGTTCTAGAAGGCTGGAGTGAAATTGAAACATTGATGAAGATGGACGAATATTTTTCAAGTGACAAACCTAAACCGGATGTCATTATTGCCGCGAACGATGCCATTGCCAGTGGTGTCATCCAGGCATTGCCGCCAGACCTTCTGGGGAAGGTAATTGTCACCGGTCAGGATGCGGATATTACGGCGCTAAAGAATATTATCGCCGGGAGCCAGGGTATGACGATCTATAAACCGATCAAACCATTGGCCCACCAGGCTGCGGAAAGTGCGATGAAACTGGCAAAGGGTGAAAAACTCAGCAACACCGTGAAGTTCAAATCGGGTGACTCGGAGGTTGATGCCATCCTGCTCACGCCGGTAATGGTTGATAAGCGGAACTACAAGGAAACGGTGGTAAAAGATGGCCACGTCAACCTGTCTGTGCTGCTGGAAAAAAAATAGCGTCACCGTTTAACACATCACGGTTTAGGTAATTTTTCAAGGATGTACCGTAAGTGATACACGGTCATTGCGTCCTTCATGCGCGGCAATGCTTTTTCAATGCGTTGGCGTATTTCGGCGAGTTTGTTCCGCGTCACCGGTCCGACGTCACGGGTATCCCATCCGGATTTCGGTGACGACAACTCCACCAGCCTGTCTACATAATAGCGCTGCAGGTTACGGCGATAGATGCTGATCGTACTGAACGTGCTCAACTCAGTCCACATGGTATTATCGAGATCGTCCATAAAGTCCACCAGCCTGTAGGCTTTCAAGCCATACATGGCCTCTGACTGTGACACTTTGTTCAAGGTGTTATTGCTTAAGATATTATTCAGCACCATGTGTTGTGAATCATTGATGATCTGCTCGGGCGATTGTCCCGTTCGCGAAAGCACGGCGGTATCGAGCAGCCAGTTGGGGGTCTGAAAAATATTTTCGGCCAGAAACCTGACGGCGTCCCGTTGCAGGTTCGCGGGAACGGCGGAGTATACCGGTCCGATTTGTTCGGCGGTCTTCGTGGTCTGGTACGTGCCTCCGATATAGGTGATCACGTGCCCAAGGTAATAGTGGTATTGATTCAATACGCCGGAATATATCTGCCGGAGATTGCGGTATCCCTCGTTGGGTTCGTACGTCCAATGGATAAGGCGCGGAACGATGCGTTGAAGATTCTTGATGCCGTAGGTACTTGCTTTCATCGCATTGTCACCGAGGTCTTCTGTCTGCACACGGGGATCATCAGTTGAAAATTCCGATCCAAACCAGTACTGGTTATCTTTCAGTTTTTCCATGATCCATCCATTAAGGAAAGGTATTTCTCTTTCCTCGGTGGTGACGGGAATAAGCCGGTAGCCATACTGGATCGCCCAGAGATCGTACTCACCAATGCGCGAAATCAGTCCGCGTTGCCCCACGCTGTCTTCCGGCTGTGCCACATAGTTGAAACGTGAGTAGTCCATGATTGACGGCGTGTGTCCGTTGACTTCCAGCCATTCACGGTCGCGAAGTTTCTCGACCGGCACCATGGAACTGCTGCCGAAGTTGTGCGTTAGTCCGAGGGAGTGACCCACTTCGTGCGCGCATACCGAACGGATGAGCTCGCCCATGAGCGCATCGTCAAATTTCATTTTTTGTGCGCGGGGGTCGGTTGCGCCACACTGTATCATATACCAGTCGTGCATTATCGACATCAGATTGTGATACCAGTTGATATGCGTTTCCAGGATTTCCCCACTGCGGGGATCGGTGATGATTGGCCCGGCAGCGTTGGCAAATGATGAAGGCTTGTATACAATGGCGGAATGGCGGGCATCCTGTAAACTCCAATGAGGTTGTTCGGCAGGAT
>DASPJC010000404.1:0-3783 GCA_035628815.1 Ohtaekwangia sp.
GTTAAGTCATCGGTATGCGCGCTGAAGGCTTCGAGAGCAGAGAGCCGGGTAATAAGCTTTGTCTTGCTCAGCTTGGTGATCGGTATCGCTATTGTCGCTACGAAAACGGTGGCCTGACCGTGGTAGTAAGGATCGGTCCAATTGTATGAGACGTAGCTTTGAATGGTATCGTATAAGCCTGTCCATTCATCAAGCGTCAGGTTGACACCCAGCACACATTTGGAGAAGAGGTGAACCTCTTCAGCCATCGATTCCGCAGCTATGATGCCAATAGGTCCTCCGTTATTAATCAAACATTCAAAACGATTCTTCAGCTGACTGATAAGTATTTGCGCCCCGCCCTGTGATATAGCTAAAACATCCAGTTCCTGGATCAGCGCGTTAACAGCACCACAGGTAAATTCTTGCATGTAGCTGCTTCCGCACGAACCTTTTTCTGTGAGACAAAGACCCATCTCTATCCAGCCAGCCTGAACTGCCAGGTCGAAGGCAGTGAAGAATTCTTCCATCGCCTTATCCAGACCACGCTCGAAGCATTCGGAAAACTTGTCTTCATTAAAAAGTGACAGATTCTTTTCTACATGATATTCTTTCGCTGGCCCGACAACGAATTCACACAGCGCCTGTACGATGATATTCCAGTCACTCTCACCAATGAGATCTTTTATCGGTTTGTTTTCATTTCCCCTGATGTTGCGCTGTTCTCTGGCTTTGATCAGGCCTTCAACATATTCAACGCATTTGGTCTCGAGCCATTTGGTAAAGTAAGGACGGTCCTCTGCATCTGCTTTTAGATGAACGAGATATCGCTTGATGTATGAAAGATCACCTTGTCGTGTTTGCAGGCAGTCGGGAAGGTCTTCAAGTTCCGGTTTTACAATGTCCGTTGCATTCGGACCTTTTTCATATTGAGGATTGGCCGTGAGATATGCGGAGAGCTGATCCACATAGTGATCAATAAACGCCAGTGCAAACTCCTCGGCAAATTCCGGTGGTATGCTGGCTAAGGCGTCAGTACTGCCTGTGGTGTTATCAGGCAGGCTGGTTTCCTCTGTCACAGCTCCATTCTCCGAGACAGTATAACTCGCACCGCCTGCATCTACAATTACCGTTTTCGTCCGATCGCCTGTCTCTTCATCAACTTTTCGTTCGTAGGTAGTTTCAGCCCCGGCATCGTCTACAATTACAATTTCGTTTTCCCCGTTTACATAAACAGAGTCGATAATACCATCGAAATTTATTGTCACCACATCTCCGGGAACGGGTATGGTGTCGTTTGTATCTCCGGGGGCGGGCGAGCCATCATCAATGTCCGCGTCCTCATGATAATACACCATATCACTATCCGGATTGAAGACACTCACCACTTCCCCGCGCAGCACTTTATAACTTTGTGTGATGGCAAGGTTTGTAAAGGTCATCCGGATCTTGGCGTAGTTCAGGTAGGGGATCTGGGCAATGGCGTTTCCGGAGAAGCTTCCTCCGGAGGAGGAGGTGATGTCCTGAACTTTGATCTTGTAGTTGTGATAGAAAATTTCATCACCGGGATGAAGGCCCTGCAGCAACGGTTCTCCGGGGATGAAGTTGACCGGAACCGAAGGTGCGCCACAGGCAAACTGTGACAGGTCTTCTTCCAGCGTAGTGGTTTTTACGATTGCACTGTAATCACTGGCGAGCGGACCGCAGCCGGCCTGCACCTGGTATTCATAGGCAGTTGCGGGCTTGAGTGACTGCAGGTTTACCTGGGTACTGAGGGCTTCGGTTTGATACCACTCAGTTTGTCCTTCTTGGCGGTAGCGGATGATATAATTGGTGTGTACCGGATCTGTGCCCCACACTGCGCGAATGAACGAAGTGCCTTGTGAAACAGCCCGGATGTTTTCCGGTGATTCGCAGGCATCGCCAAACTGAAAAGAGAACACTTCGCTGCGTCCCTGGTTTTTGAAAAGATCTCTTCGTTGCGTATCGCGCGCTGTTACCTGCCAGGCGTATTTCCTTCCGGGAATAAGTTGTGGCTCTGCCGGGCCATATACGATTTGGGTGAGGTTTGTCGTGGTCTCGAAGATGGGCCTCTGGCTCAGCATGGCATCGTTGGGATTTCTCTCCGCGGGCCAGATCTCTACAAGCTTGAAAAC
Source organism: Ohtaekwangia sp. (assembly GCA_035628815.1). Classification (GTDB taxonomy): domain Bacteria; phylum Bacteroidota; class Bacteroidia; order Cytophagales; family Cyclobacteriaceae; genus Ohtaekwangia. The sequence goes on from DASPJC010000404.1 coordinate 2,136, forward strand.
ATATTCCGTGGAGAAAGCGGAGTTGGGTGAGCCAGTGTGTCGTGGTGTCCACTGGAAGGCGATGAGCTGCGGGACGATGGTGGTGACCTTGCTGTTGTTGCGCGGCAGGTTTATGAAGGGCGGGTCGTTCAGGACGATCCATGCCATCGCGCTAGCCGGTGCTGCTACCTGCTTGGTGCGGTTGAAGTCGAAAGCTTCGAGCGTGAATTTGTAAAGTCCTTCGGGCAGGCGGCCTGTGCGTTGAAATTCATTTTTGCTCAAGCCTGCGAAGTCGAGGTTCCGAAGGTTGAAATATGGTTCAAGCTCGAACGAAGTGAGTGTCAAGGGTAGACCTCCCTGCAAAGAGATGGGCGGACCTGAGAAATTTTGTGACGTGGCGATGGTGATGCCTGCGCCTTCGATCCTGAGCCTGAGTTTTACGCGATAGTCATTGACGGTTACGTCTCTCAGCAATAGGTGAACATAAATTTTCTCCTGTCCTGCGATGACATAGTCGTTGAGATAAAGGGAGTAAGGCGGGATTAATTGTACGTTGGATTGTACGGGGAATGTCTGAGCCGAAGCAAGGAGGCATGCTGTACAGCAAACAATGGTAAATATGAATCGGGTCGGCAATAAGCGCATGTCAGGGTCATAGAAACCGGCATTTAAAATACAAAGTGAAGCGGCACGAGAAAAGCGTTGGAACGCTGAATTGGAAGGGAGATGGCGTTAGTGGAGGGTTGGGGGCTTTATTTGAGGGAAAATATTTTTCGCATTGTGGTGTGGGGACGATGCTGGATAGCGGATACTGGAAATCCAGGAATCAGGAATCAGGAGTGGTGTGGGTTGGTCAAAGGGTACGTATACCGTGGCCGTGGTAAGGGGTGAACCACTACTGATTCGCTCTGCGCTCCATGACTCGAATGTTTGCATGGCCCTGTAACTCACGTTGGGCAGATGTGATACCTATAGCGACTCATTCATAGTATACTTCCTGCCCTTGTTTTGTTCTTTCAGCCACGACATCAATGGATCGAAATATCTGAGCATGGCTTTGGCGTTCATGTCTTCCCCGGTGGCATCTTTCAGCACTGCGCGCCAATCGCGGCTTGCACCCGGATACATAATTTGTTTCAGGAATTTCCCGATCTCCGTGTTGCCGTAATAATTCGTGGTGCGTGGATCCTGGTTAAGAATACTTTCCGCTATGTGCTGGTGCAGCTGAAACATAATGAGATACGACAAGGCATAATCGTAATACTGGGCGGCATCATCATTGATGTGGGTTTTAGTTGCAGCATCGCAGTACGCTTCGCCCCGTTCGGAAGGGGGAACAATACCCTGGTACTTTTTCGCGAGCTCCCACCATTTTTTATTGAACTCGCTTTCCGCCAGGGTATCGGCATAGAGCGCTTTTTCAAACTCGTTCATGGTGCCGGCAGCAAAAGGAATGAAAACAGCGTAGTTCAACGCTTCTTTCAATAGCATTTTTATGGAATCTGTTTTTTGTTCTTCACCGATGAGTCCGCGCGCAATGAGGTAAGGCTTCTGCATGGCCGCGAATCCCATCATTGAACCGATGCCTTCGTGGAATGCGCGATTTGCTCCATTGCGGAGAATAGGCGGAACATCATCGTTGGTGTAGGTGAGAAAATAATACACATGG
>DASPJC010000405.1:0-4915 GCA_035628815.1 Ohtaekwangia sp.
CAAGCCAGATGAAAAGGCTTGCACCGGACTTTTTCTTTCAGCCCCAAATTTATCGCAGTCATAACGAAAAGATCGATTTACCGCCTGGAACGTATACTATTGAATATGGACGAGGTCCGGAATATTTCACCAAAACTAAAACACTGACCGTTACTGAAGCTGACGATCAAAAATTTTCGATCCGGTTGGAAAGATGGATCAACCTGCAAAAACTTGGCTGGTACAGTGGTGACCATCACATCCACGCCGCCGGGTGCTCACATTATACGTCGCCCACGGAAGGTGTCAACCCGGAAGATATGATGCGGCATGTTTTAGGTGAGGACGTCAATGTCGGCAGTGTCCTTACCTGGGGTCCTGGTTATTATCATCAGAAACAATTTTTCGAAGGCAAGGACAATAAGCTTTCCACAAAAGATAACCTGCTTCGTTACGATCTCGAGATTTCGGGCTTTCCGTCGAGTCACGCAGGACATCTTGTTCTGCTGCGCCTGAAAGAACAGGATTATCCCAACGCAACAACGATAGAAGCCTGGCCCAGTTATACCATCCCGGTTTTGCGATGGGCAAAAGCGCAGAATGCCATCACCGGGTACGCGCATTCAGGATTGGGTTTGGAAGTCAGAAATGACGCGTTGCCGAACTATGAAATGCCACGTTTTGATGGTATTGGTGCCAACGAATACATTGTCGCGGTCACGCAGAACTTAGTCGACTTTATTTCTACGATGGACACACCGCCGACATGGGAGCTCAACATCTGGTACCATACATTAAACTGCGGGTTTCGCACGAGGATCAGCGGTGAAACGGATTTTCCCTGTATGAGCGATGACAAGGTTGCCTACGGCCGGAGCTACGTTGAATTAGAAAAGGGTCTAAGCTACGATGCATGGGCGGAGGGATTAAGGTCAGGAAGGAATTACGTCAGCGAAGGCAAAAGCCACATTGTCGGTTTTAAAGTAAACAATGTTGCGATGGGCACGGGAAACAGTCAGGTGGATCTAAACGCGCCATCCACGGTAAGGGTAAGCGCTGCTGTGGCGGCGTATTTGAAAACACTGCGAGACACGACCATAAAAGCATTCGATGTCAATACTAATGTCTGGGAGCAGAAGCCTTTTTGGAACCTTGAAAGAGGAAGAATTGAAAACACCAGGAACGTTACTGTTGAGCTCGTTGTGAATGGAAAAGTGGTGGATCAAGCAGAGATCCTGGCCGACGGAAAGCTAACCGACATCAACTTTAACACAAGCATTGAAGAAAGCAGTTGGGTTGCCTTGCGCATCCTGCCTTCGTCTCATACTAATCCCGTCTTTGTACTGGTAGATAATAAGCCCATCAGGGCTGACTGGAAGAGCGCTGACTGGTGTGTGAAAGCGGTAGATGTTTGCTGGCAGCAGAAACAGGGACTTATCGCTGCTGCCGAAAAGGAAGCCGCAAAAAAAGATTATGACAACGCAAAGGCGGTTTATCAGCAGATCATGAACGAATGCCGCAACCCATGATTGCACTGAAGCTGGCCGATCTGCCGACGTTTTTGCAAGGCAGTTCCAGCTTTCCTAATTTCGGTGTATGAAGAAAAAGATATTTTTATCCGTTGCCTGCATGACCTTTTTTACCTGCTCGGTTATTGCCCAGGCGCAGGAGATCTTGGCAGAAGGTAAGGTAAGTGATGCAAGGACCGGTAAAGGCATCCGTGCCAGCATCCGGTACAGCAGCATACCGACCGGCAGCATCTTCGGCCGCTTTAACGATAGCACGTTCTCATTCCCGATCTTCGGTACGGCGAAGTACCAAATCACTGCCGAAGCCAATGGCTATAACCCCCGCACCGTGATTGTGGATCCGAAGGACATCAGCGCTGATCACCGCGTCCTGCGCGATATCATGCTGACCCCCAAAGGAGAGACTGTCATCCTCAATCACCTTATTTTTGCCCAGGGAAAGGCTGTTATCGATCCAAAGTCTCATCCGGAGCTGGACGAGTTGGTACAGATGATGAAAGAGAATACGAGGATCGAGATCCAGCTTGAAGGTCATACGGACAACGTCGGCAACCCCAAAGCGAACATGAAACTTTCGCAGGACCGGGTCGACGCTGTAAAAAAATACATTACCGACAAAGGCGTGGCGAAGAACCGGATCCAGACCAAGGCTTTCGGCGGATCGCAGCCACCTAAGAACGAATTGACACCGGAAGCCAAAGCGTTGAACCGCCGGGTGGAAATGCGTATCCTGAAAGACTAAATTCCCGAACTGTAAATGGAGATGGCTGGTCTGCATACTTATGCCGACCAGCATTCAATTATTTATTCGCCTATGTCAAAAGACCCATCAGGTTTTATCCGCATTCAGCATGATGTCATGCTTGAAACGTTTTACCAGGCCCTGCTTCGCATAGGATTTTCCGAAGAGAAGGCTTTACAGTGCGCGGAGATCTTCGCTACCAATAGCCTGGAGGGTATTTATACGCACGGTGTCAACCGCTTTCCGCGATTCATCAGTTATATCAGGTCGGGTTATATCGACATTCATGCGGAAGCCTCTTTCAAAAGCAGCGCAGGATGTCTCGAGCAGTGGGATGGAAACGCTGGACCCGGGCCTTTGAATGCCGTCAAATGCACCGATCGCGCGATGCAGCTGGCGAAGCAGTACGGTATGGGTACCGTTGCATTGGCGAATACGAACCATTGGATGCGTGGCGGGTACTATGGGTGGCAGGCAGCGCGTGCTGGCTTTGTGTTCCTGGCGTGGACGAATACCACGGGGAACATGCCCGCGTGGGGTGCGGTCGATGGTCGGCTCGGCAACAATCCGCTGGTCATCGCAGTCCCGTACAAACAGGAGGCGATCGTGCTTGACATGGCGATGTCACAGTATTCGTACGGTTCGCTGGACTTGTACAAAACCAAAAAGGAAAAACTTCCCACGCCGGGCGGATATGATACCGATGGGAAGCTCACGGATGATGCTGAAGCGATCCTGGAATCACGGCGGGCGTTGCCTGTCGGTTTCTGGAAAGGAGCAGGGTTGTCGCTGTTGCTGGATGTAATGGCTACAATACTTTCTGGCGGACTTTCAACGGCCGATATATCGAAGCAGAATGCGGAACACGCTTTGTCGCAGGTGTTTATGGCGATCGATATCTCAAAACTGGGCAACTTTCCCTTGATCGAAGGATCATTGAACCAGATCATCCGCGACTATCACCATTCGGCACCTGAAGTTCCGGGAAGGCCCGTTCGTTACCCCGGAGAGCGCATAGCCCGTACGCGGGGGGAGAACCTGACACAGGGGATTCCCGTATCCGGAGAGGTATGGGAGGAAATAAAAAGGCTGTAAGCTTGTTGCAGGTACCGGCGCGTAAGGAACACTCCTTATTTCCTGGTCCAGACACTCTGAGATGTTTCCCAGGCCTTCCAGAACTTGCGAAGCAGTTCAATATCCTCCTCCACGCATGGATACTGTGAAGGCGGTACCGGTGGAAGAATGCCACGGGCGAGATGACCTGATGTAAGACCGCCAGTCCATTCAAAATGACCCGGGTCGAAAGGTTTTCTCCAACGGCCACCCCAGCGAAGCCCAAGCTTTTCCCCTGCCAGACCGATCTTTCTCCAGAGCGCCGGGTTATCCCAGACAGCCACGGAATCCACGATGGGTACGACATCGGCAGCCAGGCCGTATTGATGTTTTGATCTGCCTGCGCCCGAACTGGTATATTTCCGGCCCATCACCTTATACTCGTTTTGTTTGGCGTGCGTGCGGTACGATTCGACAATCGCCAGCTCAATACCCTGCGCGTTGCAATTGACGATCAGCTGCCTGATCTTGTCGCGGAAGTAGGGATGGAGGGCATTAAGATCCGTGATCATGGGCATGCTGCCGCGATCTTTTCCAAACGTAAAGTTTTCAACGTAGCTCCATGACTTCCAGGCTTCTTCACTATTGTCTACCACATGCTCTTCCGGTTCGGAATGGTCATGTTCAATCACAGGATACCGTTTAGGAATTTCGATTGTGCTCGCTGTTCCATCATTCGTCCCGGGTGCAAAGGGAGCAAACAGCGCTTCAAGTTGCGCCTCGGCGGTCAGGCTGACGAGCAGTAATAAGAGAGTAAGGGTCTTGCAAAAAATCCGCATTGGTGCTGAATAAAGGACGCAAAGATATGACTTTAAGCGGATTATGCGTTCCCCGGAAACTTCAACTTATTGATATTCCTTACCTGTCTGCAGAAAAAAGGCCGCCCGGAATCCGGACGGCCCTGAAATTTAAAAAAAGTCAACCGACATCAGGCATGGGTTTTAAGGCGTGGGGCTCCTGCAATAATTTCGTGGTTGGCATACTCCGCGAATTTTTCAAAGTTCTTCATAAAGGCTTCGGCCAGGAAATTAGCTTTCTGCTCATAAGCTTCTTTGTCTGACCAGGTGTTTCTGGGGTTCAGAATTTCCTTCGGCACGCCGGGGCACGACGCCGGGATGGCCACGCCAAAAACATCGTCGTTTTCATACTTCACTTTCTGAAGGTCGCCTTTTAGTGCCGCGGAGATCAGCGCGCGGGTATATTCCAAATCCATCCGTTTGCCGATGCCATAGGGACCGCCGGACCAACCTGTATTTACCAGCCATACGGTCACACCGCGGTCACGCATTTTGCGGCTGAGCATTTCGGCGTATCGGGTAGGGTGCAACGGCATGAAAGGGGCGCCGAAGCATGCTGAAAAGGTCATCGTAGGTTCGGTTACGCCGGCTTCTGTTCCGGCTACCTTGGCCGTGTAGCCGGAAATAAAATGAAATGCGGCCTGGCCGGGTGTCAGTCGCGAAATGGGCGGCAATACGCCGTAAGCATCGCACGTCAGGAAGAAAATGTTTTCAGGGTTTTGTCCAATGGAAGGAACGGCGATGTTCGGGATGTG
>DASPJC010000406.1:0-3888 GCA_035628815.1 Ohtaekwangia sp.
ATCACGGTCCCGCCCGTAACGTTCACGTTGGCCGGATCACAGTTGATCAGAAAAGTTCCGCGAAGTCCGCCGGTTCCGGTTTTTGCCCCCTTCACTGTTAACGTACCACCGCTCATTAAAAATGTATTACCGGAATATGTCAAACTGAATACATAGTAATCCGACGACGTTCCACCGGGGCCATCGCCGTTGACGACAACGTCACCGCCCGATTGCGCATATCCTCCCACGTTACCAATACCATTCACAGACGTCCTGATCTGGTTTGTCAACAGCGTTCCGCCTTCAACAATGATTTGTCCATTATCGCGTGTCGTCAGACCACTGTTTACCAGCGCGGTGAGCGTACCGGTGGTGACCCTGACTTTACCGTAGGGAACAATAGCATTACCGTTGTTCTTGTTAACGGTACCGCCATTCACCCAAAGCTGCGCCCCGGCAGATATATTGTAATTGCCCGTTGAACTAAGGATTGGAATAACAACGTTTGGTCCGACCTCTACCGTCCCGTAAATAAGTCCCAGCGCGTTGCCATTCGTCGCCAGCTGCGCAACGGAGCCATGCGAGTCATTCGCGAACCCAAAAAGGTTAAAGGCTGAGACAGCCGACGCCGTTAGCGATACCTTATACGTATCATCGACGCCTTTATTGATTTCAATCCTGTAGAAATTTGTTGTGTTATTCAGTAGCACTGTTTGATCCCGGACGGCGCTGACGAAGTTTACGTCGACGATCCCATCCGTTGCCTCTGCGCCAACGTTAGCCGCGCCGCGGTTCGTAAAAAGCGCCGTTCCGTCATTCGTGAAGTTGCCATGAAGATTAAATTCATGCCTAGCGTTTGCCGTTCCCACGCGGATCCCCGCACTCGACTCAACGGTAACATTGCCAGCTACTGTAAACGTTTTAGCGGTGGTTGAACTGTTGTCATTAAACTGCATCAGGCCATTCAAAATCCGGAGATCACCATTAAGGGTTATGTTGTTTAATATGGTTGTGACTGAAGCTGCGGTGTTCATCTCGATCTCCAGGTCATTGAAGGTATGCGCCTGGCTGAGAACAGTTCCCGCGCCATAGATTTCTACTGTACCACCAATGGCGGCGTCAGCAAACAACGTGGCATCACCGGCCGGAAAATTGTCAGTAGCGCCAGACATCATTATCCTTCCAATACCGGAAATGGTGACGAAGTTGTGACCTGTTGTGGCCGCAAGGTCGAGGGTACCGTCAACCTGCGCACTGTTGATGAGAATACCGTTGGTGTTGGCGGTGATAATTCGCCCGGGAGTGATAATGACATTGTCCGATATACCCGGAATTTCATTGGATGGGTTAACATATAAAGGAAATACGCCGCCATCCAGCGTCCATACTGTTGGATTTGTCCAGTTTCCGGATTGATAGCTGTACCATGTCCTGTTGCTGACACCCGATACAGGGCTTTGAGTGAGATTTGTTGTTCCCAACGTATATATTCCATCGACCAGGTCTGCGTTGGCTACATTGAAGACAATCCGATCGCCGAGAATTGATTTGGAAGAATTTGGGATTGCTACGATCTGATATGTGCCTGCTGTTAATCGCAACAATACGTAGTTGTCTTTATTCTGCGGAAAACTAGCACCAATCCCATCGCTAAAGTCAAACGATACAAAGGCATCCAATGACCCACTGGTGGTCTTATCAAGATACCAGTCCCTGGACCAGCGCTGCTGAACGCCCGGCCCGAGATTCGTTACCGAAGCAACATTCGTCGCTGAGCGATGGGCGGCCAATAAAAATTCATTGTTGGCATTCAGCGTTCCGTTAGCCGGTGCCAGCACTAAACCTGCTGCCTGGGCTTCAGTATGCGTAGTGCCTCCCTGTTGTCCTATGCCAATCAAGTCAAAGTCGAAGTCAGTGCCGGGTGCATCTCCTGCAAATACATCGTTCGATGCAGTAGAGAAGGCTATATTATACTTCGCTGACAGATAGTTCTCGATGATCTGACGTTGCGCCGCATTGAGCGCGGCACGGTAGAGTACGACTTCGGTGATCGATCCTTCAAAGTTATCAAGTACGCCGTCAGCCCCGATATAAACGTCCGAGGCACTATTGGGAATGACGCCTGGTGCCGCTCCCGAAACGGTTAAATTGCCGTTCAAAAAGGTTGATACTGAAGCACCAGCCGTTACACCGGAATAAAAATAGTTGGTGGACGTTGCGTAGGTGCCGGAGCTCAGGTTGGGTCCGCTGGAAATTTGCGTACGGAAGCGATTAGGTGCCACTGTTGTATTGAACAGATAGGACTGTTCTACACCGGCACCGCTTCGCTTCGACAAGATGTTGAACAAACCTGCCGTGGTGGGCCTTACCACATAAAAAGCGGTGAGATTCGCATCATTGTCCAGATTGTTTGCGTCCGGGATGACGAGGCTGTGCAACGTGCCCCCTGCCGGAAAAATGATTGAAGCTGCATTATTGAGTGCTGCCTCGGCGGCGACGAACGACGGTCTCGTCGCACCCACACCAAAAGCATGATTGAGGTTCCCCGATTGGTCATTCCAGGTATCGACCAGGCCGCCCGTGCTCGACAGACCGGCATTGGCCTTCAGCCAAAGAACGTTCTCAGGTTGCCCTCCGGTGCCGTCCTTGTTGCCAACGCCTCCAGGTCCGGTCTGACCACACACTTGATGGCCCAAAAAAATGAGGCAAACCATTGCCTTTAGTAGGTTTTTCATAGGGTTCCGCGAAGACAGTTTCTTCGGTATACAAATATAAAAAAATTGACACATGTACTATCCACGGGTATTAATAATACTTTTTCCCCAAAGGAGGTAACTTACCTCATTCCATTACTTTTGCAACATGATTTTAAACTATATCTGGGTGTCCTTTTTCCTGATCGCCTTTGTTGTAGCGCTCATCAAACTGATCTTTTTCCACGACATGGAAGTTTTTCCCAAGCTTCTTGACTCAACGTTTGAGATGGCTAAAACCGGGTTTACGATCTCCTTGTCGCTGACGGGCGTGATGACCTTGTGGCTAGGATTGATGAAAATCGGTGAAAAAGGAGGCATCGTGCCAATTCTTGCAAAAGTCGTTGGCCCTTTCTTTTCACGGCTTTTTCCCGGCGTACCGCCCGACCACCCGGCCAACGGTTCTATCATCATGAATTTCAGCGCCAATATGCTGGGCCTCGATAATGCCGCTACACCCATCGGCCTCAAGGCCATGAAAGAACTGCAGGAGATCAACCCCGATAAGGAAACTGCCTCGAACGCGCAGATCATGTTCCTGGTACTGAATACATCCGGCTTGACAATAATCCCGCTTGCCATCATCGCAGACCGCGCGGCGATGGGCTCTGTGAACCCCACCAGTATCTTCATCCCGACATTGATCGCGACGTTCTTTTCTACCATGGCCGGACTGATCTACGTCTGTATCAAACAGCGCATCCGGCTCTTCGACCCGGTCCTCCTCGCTTATTTGCTGGGACTGATCGCGTTCATTGCGTCGGTGATCTGGTACTTCACGCAGTTGCCCCAGGACGAACTGCAACGTCAATCGACACTGGCCAGCAGTGTCATCATCATCAGTGTTATTGTCGGGTTTATACTACTCGGACTTCGCCGCAAGCTTCCCTTGTTTGACACCTTTATCGACGGGGCGAAGGAAGGTTTTGAAATCGCCATCAAGATCATCCCTTACCTGGTAGCCATTCTTGTCGGCATCGGCCTGTTCAGGACGTCCGGCGCGCTCGACTATATTACAAACGCCATCAAGTGGGGACTTACAGCGTTCAATCTCAACACCGATTTTGTCGATGCACTACCCGTAGCGTTGATGAAACCGTTGAGCGCCGCCAGCGCCCGGGCCATGATGATCGCTATTTCGGAACCCGCACCC
>DASPJC010000407.1:0-4303 GCA_035628815.1 Ohtaekwangia sp.
TCATTGTCTCGCAAGGCATCCGTCGTAGAATACATTGAATCGCTGAATGTCGGCATCGAACAGGTTATTGGCCACAGCCTGGTCTGCATGGACCAGTTCATGCGCTACTTTTCGGGATGGCGCCGCAATGACAATGATTCCTTTGTCGCCATAACGTGCTCCCATTTTGATGATACCCGTTTTGCGCAGTGCCGCAAGGTTGGCGCTGTGTTCCGCAAAGTAGCGCTGTTCATGCGGTGCCTTCGACGCATCCCAGTTACCGCCGGTGGTATATGTCACGATGTATAGACTATCGGTTGTTGCCTGTCCCCGGGCCTTGATACCGACGATCACCAGTAGGGCAATGATGCATATTTTCATGGCGGAACTTATTTTATTACAAATTGCAAACAAGATCCGTCATATGCATGGCTATGCGTATAAATTGTTTATTACCACTGCACGGCAAACTAAATCCTCTTTTAGTTGGTAACGTCGGTTCATAGATTTAATTTGTGAAACTTAAAGAGAAACTATGGCACAGAAAATACTGGTTACAACGGACCTGTCGGCAAATTCAAAAGCGGGTGTGCGATTTGCAATACAACTGGCCGCACAAAACGGAAGCTCACTGGTATTCTGTCATGTATCACAGTTGCCTAAACCTACACGCTGGACGGAAAGCCGGTACCAGCATTACGTTGATGACCAACTGGCGCCGGTCCGTGAGAAGCTCGAAAAGTTCGTGGCAGCAGAATATGAACGTGCGGGAAGTCGCCCCGGAAAATATAAGTGTGTCGCGATAACAGGTGTTTCTGTTGACCGGAGCATTATCGCTTACGCCGGGGAGATCAAAGCCAATTTTATTTGCATGAGTACCCGGGGCGCAGGTGCGATCACCAAGTTTCTGGGAACCAATGCATCCGTGATTTTAACAACGTCGCCGGTTCCGGTGTTGATCATTCCCCAAAATTACAAGGCGAAGCCGATTAAGAAAATATTTTACTCCTCCGACTTCAACGACCTTGGTTATGAATTGAAAAAGGTCTCCGATTTCACGGCGCCGCTCAAAGGCAAGATCCTGGTTTATCACTACGACTATTTATTAAACGTGAAGGAGACGGTCAGGAAGTTGAAAAAAACATCTGCACCGTATAAACGCCGTAATGTTGCCTTCACTTTTGAAAAGCAGAATATTGAAGAGCCGCTGGTCGATCATCTGCGCCGTGATGTGAAGAAGTCTAAGGCATCGATGGCTGTTCTCTTCACGAAGCAAAATCGGGGATGGTACGAAAGGATCTTCTTTTCCAGTAAAACCGCGGAGCTGTCATTCGCCACCACGGTTCCGCTATTGGTCTTCCGGAAACGATAAAAAAAATAGCCCACGATTTTTTACCATGGGCTAAGGAAGGCGGGAACGCTAGGTTAATTACCCTGTCACAAATTGCCGTTTAACGCCCGGTTTGATACTGGTGAGTTCGCCGATCTTTACAGGCTGCCCGCGCTCACAACTTTTGCGCGCTGCTATACCAACGAGTATCGACAATGCACCATCGCGTACACTCGCCGCCTGGTTTAACGGATCTTCCGTCACACCTGCAAATATTTTATCTTTCAACAGCTTGTCACCGCCGCCATGTCCGCTCTGTCCCTGGGATACGCGTATGAATTCGCGTGTTCCGAAGTTTTTTGTAACCACAATTTCATCATACGGTTTTTCTTCAATGGGATTACTTTCTTCGATCCAGGCATCAAGCCTTCCTTTCGTGCCATTGAAGGCGATGCGATAACCTTCATACGGCGAGTAGGTCGTTAATGAATAGCTCACCTGTACGCCGTTCTCGTATTTGATCGTGGCGGCCATTTTATCATAAATGTTAATGTCTTCTTTCCATACACATCCGTCGCGTAAATAACCGTCGTGCTTTTCGTGATTGACATACAGCTCCATGTAGGCCGGCCGTTTCGTGATATCGAAATAGAATTTGCATTTATCTTTATGCGGGCACGGACGGCAATGGGTGTGCCGGAAATCGTTGTTTTTTCCGTAGAACTCCAGCGCGCCCGTTGCATATACTTCCGATGGGTCTGACTCTATCCACCAGTTTAACAAATCAAAATGGTGGGTTGCCTTGTGAACCCATAGCGTTCCACCTTTCTCTTTCAGCCGGTGCCAGCGCCGGAAGTAATCGGAGCCGTGCCCGGTGTCGAGGTACCAGTGGAAGTCGACCGAGGTCAGATCGCCAATCACGCCACTGCGGAGCAATTCATAGATCTTTGCACGGTGAGGGGAGTAGCGATAGTTAAAGGTGACGGTTACTTTCTTGCCGGTTTTCTTCTCCGCCTGCAGGATGGCCTCGCACTTTTGTTCGTCAGTGGTCATCGGTTTCTCGGTAATAATATCTGCCCCCATTTCCATTCCTTTGATGATGAATTCATGATGGGTGGAATCAACGGTAGTAACGATCACCGTATCCGGTTTCACCTCCCGCATCATTTTTTCGAAATCGGTAAAGGTTGGACACGTAAGTCCGACAGATTTCTTTACATATTCCAGCCTGCCCGGATTAATATCGCACAGACCCACAAACTCAACTTTGTCGGCATACGCGGCCATGACATCCTTGGCCCACATGCCCTGGGCGCGGCTGCCGGTGCCGACGATGGCGAGTCGTTTTTTCTTTTCCGCCATCCAGGGACGTGCGGTTACAGCGTCCAGCGGGTTGAGCAGGACAGCGCCAGCGATGGCGCCGGTGGTCCCGATGAAGGCTCTTCTTGTTACCGGTTTCTTGTCGTTGTTCATAGGAAGTTTATTGAATGATTTTAAAAATGAATGACGATGATGTTCCATACCGCCCGCCTTGCGCCGCCGTGAAAAGGTATGCGGGCCTGCCGTTGCGGATCAGTAACTGCGGGCGCTCCAGTCTGCCGTATCGTTTCAGATGATCGGGCGCGGGGCCCTCTTTAACGTAGTGGTCCAGGCCGTGGTACGCAACGGATGGCGCTGACCATGCGAGCCCGTCCTCTGAATGGAGGTACAGCCCTTTCTGGTGATCGAAAAATCCCATATCGCGCGCCAGCATGTTGAACTTACTTTCTTCCAGCCAGACATAGGCATCTTCGAGCTGTGCATTGTTTTCTCGTGATGAAAAATCGAGCACGGGATTTTTTTCTGATTTTATATAAGGTCCTTCGGGTTTGTCAGCGGCAGCCACGCCGTACTTTCTGTTTCCGCGAACCGCACCGTTTGCCGACTCGTATTCCCGGGTGTTCCATGATTTATAGTAAAGATGGTATTTACCGTTCGGGTGTTTAACGAACGCGGGATTTGTGGTACAGTGATCGTCCCACGCGCCCGGCTCACCTGTTTGGAGCAACGGTTGGTCTGGACGTCTCCACGGACCGTACAACGAGTCCGCTGTGGCCAGTCCGATCCGTTTCGTATTCGTTCTGCCATTCGAATTGCCCATGTAGAACAGACAGTACTTTCCGTCGACAAACTGAATGTGTGGATTATGACAGGTTGTGGCATCCCACGCGTCGCCACCGCGCGGCGCGAGAACAGTCTGTATGTATTCAAATGGTGCTTCGGGTGATGATGCCGTTGCATGTGCAATCTCACAACCATTCAACCACCCGCCCATTTTTTTTTCGGCCCGCCACCGTGAGTAGAAGACATGTACCTTATTGTCGGGCCCGTCAATCGGGCTATTACACCACACGAAGCCGTCTTCCCATTCGAGATTTCTTCCGATGGGCAGAAGTTTTTGGGAGAAACGGGCGATGTTCTGCGGCAACGCTGGCCACTCTGCCATAGCAAAAAAGGGTGCGGCGGCGATCATTTTTACAAATGCCCGGCGGCTTGGAGCGCTATGGAAGCAGTCATCTATCATATCGCGCAATCGATTGCACAAAGTATAAAATTATTATCAAAAAACCTGAGATTATCCTGTACAATACGGTTATTCTACATTCACCCATTTAATCATTCACTCATTCACTCATTTACTCATTTACTCATTTCTCTACTGCATGCGCTTCAGTCCTTCCCACCGCACGTTCCACTTTCCATCCTTCGGAAACCCCGGCGCGCTGCCTTCACTGCCATCCCATCCCGCCGCCATCATCCCAACCGCGGTTAGCAACCCCCCATTGCCTGGAAGGTATAACCGCAGACGCTTGTCCTGGTAGTTGTGCCCATTGACGAGGTACGTGTTTTTCTGTACATCCATGAGCAATGCATCCACGGCCTTCCCGGGTTTGTTCAGCCGCGCGGCGGTCATGGCGAGCATCGGATAATCCCATCCCCACGTTGTTTCCCATT
>DASPJC010000408.1:0-8994 GCA_035628815.1 Ohtaekwangia sp.
CTCGTGGCTTGTGGATGCCGGGGCCATTGTGAATCAACTTGCCAACGCCAAAGGAAGCTACGGGCCGTACTGCCGGGCCCTCGATCGCATTTGTGCCGAGGAGTCATTTCATTTAAAATACGGACATCACTGCGTAATCTACCTGGCAACCGGCACGGCGAAGCAGCGGTCAATGTTCCAGGAAGCAATCAATCGCTGGTGGCCGCCCATGATGCACTTCTTTGGTCCGTCGGATAAAATTTCTGCCCATACCGAGATTCTCATGAAGTGGAAAGTGAAGATGGCAACGAACGACGACATGCGGAACCAGTTTCTGGACATGTATGTGCCCAAGATCCTCGAGCTGGGCTTTTCTATCCCGGATCCTAAACTCAAAAAAAATCAGGAGACAGGACGATGGGAGTATACAGAACCGGACTGGGAGGAATTCAAGCGCGTCATTAACGGCGGTGGCCCTTGTAACGCCGAACGGCTGGAGGTTAGAAGGATCGCTGAAGCGCGGGGACGCTGGGTGCGGGAGGCCCTGCAATCGCCGAAAAACGCTTATGTAACACCGCTGGCCTGATCAGTTTAAACGGGTCGGTGAAAATGAGCCTGCGAGTAAGATGATCTCCTTCCATACGGCCTGTACTGCTTCGCGGGGTGAACCGAAACAGCTTTTAAGATAGATCAGCGCGCTGCTGTCTTCCGGGAGTTCATTGTTGATCCACTTTAAGATATCATCGGCCAGCAATAAAATATCGTTCGAATGGTACTTCGGATAATACCGGTAAAGCATATCAAGTGCCCAAATCAAATCAAAGTATTTCATAAAATGGTATATGAAGAACGATGTGAATGCAAAATAGGTTTTCGGCGAATAAATACCTTGTCGACAATTCCTGTAACATGAAGAAAAAAATTATTGCGCAATCCCTTGATCCCCGGGTAACCCGTCTCCCGGAACCGCCACCCCAGCCGTTGGATGGAGAAAAGCCGCCCGGCCAGTTTGGTACATTCGAGGTATTCGTGCAGCCGCGGGAAGGAAAAGCGTTTCAGCATGAAGGTATCGTTCATGCCCCTGACCTCGAACTGGCTTATGTACTCGCTAAAGAAACCTTTACCCGTCGTTTTACCTGTCATTCATTGTACGTCGTTGAGACTGGTAAAATATTCGTATCACCCATGACCGAGAACCAGCAAAGTGCGTACGACGCCCTGCCACCGGAAACGCCGGAAGGACAAAACAAAATTTCCTATGAGATCTACCATCTGTATAAAAGAGGGAAACAGCATGTTCACGTGGCTACACTGTCCGCATCGTCCCCTGTGAATGCGCTTCATGAGGCCAAACGGGAAATTAACGGTGAAAAACTGATATACAACCTGTGGGCAATTGCAACACGTGATATCCGGTTTACGCGGCCGGAGGAACAGGATCTCTGGCTGACATTGCCTGAAAAAAAATTCAGGGATGCTTCTGATTATAAAGGCGGTGATAAGCTTAAATCCTTTCTGGAAAAAAATACACCCTCCCCTGCATCGTAACATAAATTAAATGTATGCCAGACCTGAACGTGACAGCACTCCGCGAGCTGATCTATAAGATCGCAGATGATCAACTGATCCTGGGCCATCGCAATTCGGAATGGACTGGATTCGGCCCCCTTTTGGAAGAGGATATTGCTTTTTCGTCAATGGCGCAGGACAAGATTGGACAAAGCTATGCGTTGTTCCAGATACTGCACACGCTGGGTGAGCCGCCGCCCGATACGGCAGCATTCCTCCGGAAAGCGGATAATTTTCACAATTGCGTTCTGGTCGAGCTGCCCAATGGCGAGTATGACTTCAGCCTTATCCGGCATTTTCTTTTTGACACCGCAGAAGCGATCCGCTTCGAGTTACTTTCTGCATCCGCTTACGAACCGTTAGCCGCATTGGCCCGCAAGATCCGGGGAGAACTGCGTTACCACACGCTGCATGCCAATACCTGGGTCAGGCAGCTGGGTTCTGCAACACCGGAAAGTATCGCGCGGCTGCAGGGCGCCCTGGAATTTGCACTGCCCTATGCCCTTGGCATGTTTGAAGAATCGCCCTTCGAGAAGGAACTCACGGATAAAAAAATTTTTGAGGGCGAGGCCGTCGTGATGCATCAATGGCAGACAAAAGTAGAAGCGGTTATCGGGCAGACAGAACTTAAACTTCCGCCGTGGACTACCGTTACAGCTGTGTTGGGCGGTCGTCAGGGAAAGCACAGCGAACACCTTCAGCCGTTGCTGGATGAGATGTCAGAAGTGATCAGGATCGACCCGGGTGCCGAATGGTAGCAAACAAACATAACAATATGCGTGAAACAGCAGCAGAACTTCATTCCATCATCGTTGATTTCAATCATAAAATTTCACAGATACCGGAGGATGAATTCACAGCCAAGCCGCTGCCCCATAAATGGAGTAAAAAAGAAGTGCTCGGTCACCTGATCGATTCGGCGCAAAACAATCTCCGGAGATTTATCTGTGGCCAGTACGAGACCACCCCGCCAAAGATTGTATACGACCAGGATTTCTGGGTGGCCGTCAATGGTTACCAGGCGGCCGAAAAGGAGAGCGTCTTGCAGCATTGGGTTCATCTCAATAACAGGATAGCGAATGTACTGATGACGATGCCAGCTGAAAATCATTCGCGGCAATGCGACACCGGAAAAGAAGCGCAGCAACTCCGCACACTGGACTGGCTCGCGGCGGATTATGTAAAACATTTGAAACATCATCTCAATCAGATCATACCTGGCTCATATGACATAAGGTACTCCTCGTTATGATACCCATCACGCCACAAGATGTCTATAGCTGGCTGGAAGACGTGAAAGATCCGGAGATACCCGTATTGTCGCTGGTCGATCTGGGCGTCATTACGCACGTTTCCGTGAATGGCGGGCGCGTTGAAATTGAGATGACACCGACGTTTGTCGGATGTCCTGCCCTGGATATGATGAAACTGGAAATCAATGAAAAATTACAGCGCTGTGGCGTTGAAGAAGTGGCCATTATCGTGACCTACAACGATCCCTGGACGTCTAACAAGATCTCCGAAAAAGGAAGGGCGGCATTGAAAAAATTCGGATTGGCACCGCCCCCGAAAAACGCACTTTTCACTGACCTTGAAGTGCTCGAACACGCACAATGTCCGCGGTGTGAAGGGGCAAACACCACCTTAAAAAACACATTTGGACCCACCCTCTGCAGGTCCATTCATTATTGCCTCGATTGCCGGGAAGCTTTTGAACAATTTAAACCGCTATAGGGTTATACTTCTGCCTGCCCTGTCCCTTTAAAAAGGTCTATAATCTTACATCTTGCATAAATCGTTAAAAAGGAGATGAACATTTTCGTTCTTTGCATCGTATCCGGAAAGTGGAGCCCAACCATTAATATGAGAAAAGTATTTTCATGCATTGTCATATCGTGCTTCGGACTGGCACTCGTCAACTGTAGTAACAAGCCAGCCACAAACGAAGAAACGACCTTTACCAAGCAGGACTCCCTGACAGACACCTACCTAGCCTACCAGGATAGTATGCTACAGGCGTGGAATATCATGATCCATGACGACAACCAGAAAATCAAGAAAATGCACAGCCTGCTGCACGAACTGATGGTTTCGAACCCTGACCAGCAGGAAGAATTTTCGAAGTTCGAGGAGCGGCTTGAGCAACTTCGTCAACTGCGATACACGCAAAAATCAATGGCCAATGCCGATGTTGTGGAGGAATACGATTTCGCATCCTCCTCGCTGGTTTCTGAACTTCTGAGCCTCACGGAGTCCCAGCCGGAGTTTGCCTACAACTCAACCCTTCAGGCACTCGCGGAAGAAATTCAACTGGCCGACCAGCGCGTCAATAATTACCGCAACGATTACGACCTGATCGTCATGTCGTATAACCGTTTCCTGGAAAAAAATGAAAATTATCTGAAAGCGCTGGATCAGACCGATCCGCAGAAGAAGCCACTGTTCCAGATGGTTTCCGAGTAGCCGTCAATAACGCGGGCAGCCAGGATGAAGGTCTCGTACCTACTGCACGAACTTTGCTTCAACACGCCGGTTTGTTTTTCGTGCCTCATCGGATAACGCGTTAATCAGTGGACGGCTTTTGCCATACCCGTAGTACTCAATTCTCTCACCAGCGACGCCCTGCGTTGCAAGGTATTCCGCGACTGCTTTCGCGCGATTCCGCGACAGCGTGAGATTGTACTTATCCCCGCCTACATCATCGGTATGACCCGAAAGGATAACGGTCACTGCCGGGTTTTGCTTCAGCCAGATCGCCAGGTTTTGCAGTTCTTCACGCGACGCATAGTCAAGCCTGTAGCTGTCGAAATTGAAATTTACGTGCTTCAGTATAAACGTCTTGTTTACCTCTGCCGTAACCGCCGTAAAAGGCGGAATGCCTGTATCTTCCGGTACTGAAAAAGCAGGCGTTATACTGACCCCGTCAATATAATAATAGGCACTTTGTGCAAGCATTTCCTGCTGGACAGGCTGGAACCTGATCGGGTAGTAGCGTGTGGAAGCGTTGTCTGAAAAATTTCCAATGGTTACATACAACTCTTCACCGCTCGCCCTGAAGAACTGTTGCAGCAGTTCCCAATAACCTGTTTGGGTGGTTAATGCCGTATCCTGAACAACAGAAACAGAAGGTATTGCATGGATCGGCCGATCGTCGTGTTGATCAATACGCGTTTTGGTCAGCAGTAAACCTATCCGGTCAACCGCGTACATGGAGTAAGATGAAAGCCTGTAGCGGAAAGCAATGTGATAGAGTGAATCTTTCAGCAACGGGGCGCTGAGTTTACCCTGTAAATATTCGCGGTAGTCTTTGTCTCCGTTCATCCATACATAAATTCCGGCATAACCGTCGCCATCATACGCTTCTGATACGCCGGCCCAGTTGTGCGGTACATCCGCATCGCCGCGGCTGCAGAGATGAAAATAATCAGGCGTGCCCAGGTTTGCCGATTGCCATTGGCTGGCGCTGAAATCGGCAGGATGCTGGCTGTAATTACCCGGGCATCGCGTATACGCCTCGAACCCGGCATTCATCACCAGGTTTTGTGCACCGCTTGTCGCCGCGCAAAAAACCAGGGGTATCAAAAAATGTTTTCCGTTGAGAATGAGGGTGGATTTAATAATGGTAAGGTAACGAACCGATATTACTTATAGTATGTGATTTGCACGCGAAAGCGCGGATCAATAGCGCCTAGCCTGTCGTACGCAGATTTTGAGATCTTGATGACAATCCTGTCGTGCAGCGCTGAGTCCGGAAGTTTACCGGTTACACGGACAAACACTTCCCGGTTATTCATTTCGTTTCTAACTTTTAATATCGTCCCCACGGGCGCGGATTTATGCAGCGCCAGGTACTTGCGATTGCTTTCCGTTCCTTCGATCAGTTCCGCCAAACCGGACTCCGATACTTCATCGCTGTTCCGGACAGATTCGGAGACGTAAATAGTCGAAACAACAGGCTCCGGCTTTGTCGTCGTCTGCGCAGGCAACGGCGTCTGAGCCGCTGTCTCCTGTGTTACTGCCGGCGTTGTAACGGGCTCCTGCTGAGCCGGTGTGACCGGAACCGTGCGGGGTTCTGCTATGGATGAAGTCTTCTGTTGCGCGCCGACAATCAGGGACTGTCCTATTTTCAATTCATTTCCTTCAATCTTGTTCCATTCCCGCAACTGATCAACCGTTACATTGTACAAGCGGGCAATCGAGTACATCGTCTCTTTCGGTTCTACGATGTGTAAGCCTTTCTGCTGACCGTCGTTGACCGTTTTAACGGCTGGCGCATCATGGCTTAGAATACTGTTACGTTTTTTGATGACCAGTTCCTGTCCGATCGACAACGCATTGTCAGGCAAATTATTCCATTGCCTGATCTCATCGAGCGTGACACCGTATGCTTTTGAAATCGAGAACATCGTCTCCTTTGCAGTCACCACATGAACAAGTCCTCCTGCGGGGGGTCGAACGGTCGTCTTAGGCGTGTATGGGATTTTAAGTATCTGGCCGATCTCCAGGCCGCTGTCAGCCGTGGGGTTATATTGGACAACTTCATCAACGGTGGCCCCGTAGCGCCTTGAAATTCCATAAAGCGTTTCCTTTTCACTGACCTTGTGAACGACAAAAATTTTCCCGTTCACCGTTTCAATGCCCAGTGAATCCTGCTGAGTCTGCGGCTGAAAAAATGAAACACCCGCTAAAATAATTTCTGTGATCATAAAAAATAACTTACCAGCTCCATTCTATTCTTTACGAAAATTAAGCATCCTGAAAGGATGAAAAAAGTCCCCAGACCGATTCCTTTCAACTGTTCACCTAATTTTTCGTGCATCATAACGGCGCCGTTCTTTTGCATTACCAACAAATAATTCGCCAAACCGTTTTCCATGACATAATATGAAATCATTATGCACGCATGGTGTTCTGTGTACTCCAACGACAGAACGGGCATTAAATTAAGTTTCTGCGATAAAAATGTTTTAACGGTTTCGAAGTGAGCCGTGCCTTCGGGGTATTGCGCCGGCAGGATCACCATCGATGTGTCCATCGCGACAGGCGCTTTTAAGGGGACTTCCTCGCCCGAATGCAGATCAAGGGCAATCTCCTGCAAACCGAGGCGCGATACAACGCCGCGGACATGATCCTGGCCAACAGATGTCATCGAAAAATCGTTACGCCACCACCGCAGCTTACGCCCGAGGTCGTACGCCAGAATCGCTTTGCGATCAGGATTGGACGTTTCTGTATAGGCGTTAAACAGGATGATGCCGTCCGAAGCGCCAGCGAGATTGATCCACCAGGGCTCTTCAAGACTGAAATCACGCCAGAGAATTTTATTCTCCGCGTATTGAATTGCGGAAAAGGAGACGGATTTCAAGGCGTGATCTCGGATTTCCAGGAGAAGAACATGGTGATCCGGCATGGCCACCGTATTCCAGATCACGCCTGGAAACTGGTATGAAAAGTTAAAGAGCAGCCTGTCTGTCAACTTCTTTTAATTGGTTATTTTAGTGCAAGGTATAAACTGATTGCACATGAAAGACCATGCCTCCAAACGGGGACTTATAAGCGCTGTGAAACCGGCGTTATCGCTTCTTCTCTGGCTGGTTCTTTCCCTGGGTGCATGGGGACAGGAAACGCGTGTGATGGTTATGGAAGTCAAGGAGGAGATTGATCCGCGGATGACACGATATGTCGACCTGGCACTCCGTCACGCGGAGGAAACAAAAGCCGACATCGTCGTTATCGAGATGGATACGTACGGCGGTGTACTGACGGATGCCAAGGATATCGTTGACAGGATCATGGCGTTCAAGAAGCCGGTATGGGTATTTATCAACGCGGATGCCGCATCTGCGGGCGCGCTTATTTCCATCGCCTGTGATAGTATTTATATGTCACCCGCAGCAACGATCGGCGCTGCCACAGTCGTCGACGGAACCGGGCAAAAAGCACCGGACAAATACCAGTCCTACATGCGGTCGATCATGCGGTCAACAGCAGAGGAAAACAAGCGTGATCCGAGAATCGCGGAAGGCATGGTCGATGAAAGCATTGCGATTGAAGGTATTAAGGAGGAGGGCAAGATCATCACTTTCTCCACATCAGAAGCCATACGACATGGCTACTGTGAAGGTAAAGTGACCTCGATTGAAGAAATCCTGGAAAAGAACAATGTTGCATCATATAGCCTTGACCGATTTCAGCTCGGACGGGCTGACAGGATCATTGCATTCTTTTTAAATCCGTTCATCAGCGGATTGCTGATCCTGGTTGTGATCGCCGGAATATATTTTGAAATGCAAACGCCGGGGCTCGGCTTCGCTGGTCTCGCGGCGCTGGTTGCGCTCATCCTTTACCTCGTCCCCTACTATCTCAATGGCCTGGCCGAAAACTGGGAGATCCTCGCGTTCTTCGTCGGACTGGGACTTATCGCTGTTGAAATATTTATCCTCCCCGGCTTCGGTGTCGCAGGGGTCGCCGGTATTGTTCTTACGATCGGCTCGCTTGTACTGACCATGATCAACAACGATGCCTTCGATTTTGAGTTTGTTCCGATGAATGACATCCTGGTGGCGCTGGCCGCTGCTTCCGGCGGAATGCTTGGGGGTATTGTGCTGCTCTTTGTCGGCGGCGCCCAGCTTGCCAACACCCGTTTCTACAAACGCGTTGCGTTGACCGACACCCAGCAAAGCGCTAAAGGATACACATCCACGTTTGTAATCGAGTCGATGAAAGGTAAAACCGGCGTGGCACATACTGTGCTGAGGCCGAGCGGCAAAGTGATCATCGACGGAAAGATTTACGACGCTTATACCCGGGGCGAATATATCGAGCGGGGCGAGACGGTCGAGGTCGTGGACCATGAAACTACGTCGCTAAAAGTGAAGCAGGTCACCGCATGAAAATCCTAGGACTGATACCGGCGCGCTATGCGTCAACCCGGTTCCCGGCAAAACCCCTTGCTGATATCGACGGCAAAAGCATGGTCCGGCGCGTTTACGAACAGGCGCGGAAGTCGTCCGCCTTAAGCAATGTCGTCGTGGCGACAGATCATCCACTGATCTTCGATCATGTCCATCAGTTCGGCGGACAAGCCTGTATGACACGGGAAGACCACGCCAGTGGTACGGACCGTTGTTACGAAGCGCTGTCGTTGCAGGGGTCGTCGTACGACTACGTGATCAACATTCAGGGCGACGAGCCGTTCATCGAACCTGCACAGATCGACCTGCTGGCTTCACGGCTCGATGGCATTACCCAGATCGCTACGTTGATCAAGGCCCTCGATCATGGGGATCAGCTTTCGAATGCGAACATCGTCAAAGTGGTCGCCGATAAAGCGGGCAAAGCGTTGTACTTCAGCCGTGCGGCGATACCGCACATCCGCAGTGCAGCGGAGAAAGAATGGCTTTCGAAACACAAATTTTTCAAGCATATCGGCATGTATGCGTACCG
>DASPJC010000409.1:0-4278 GCA_035628815.1 Ohtaekwangia sp.
GGAAAAATTAATTCGGATACCTTAGTGCTGACATTGATGTATACACCGCTTCCGTTGGTAAAGCCCGTTGCGACCGTAAAGGGAAACAGTGTGATTTTGCGCGCCAATGTACTTGATAATCCCTATCGCCGCAGACTCGAGTATGCCTGGACTGTGGGTCCGGAAAATCCAGTGAATGTCAGGATATCGGAATCGAGGACATCCGAAGCAACGGTGGCAATTCCTGATGCCAGGGGAAAATACTATTTCAATGTCACGGTTATGGCAGGAACGGATTCCGCTACATTCCAGACTTATGTTATCCGAAACCAGGATGGGTTATCCGCCTTTTCCATGGAAACCATGTTCAGTGCATGGATCGATGACGCCGTCGTCTACGAGATAACGCCCTATAAGTTTGTCGACACGGGAACCTATGCGGATATCACGGATAAGTTATCTGATCTGAAAACGCTGGGTATTAACACGATCTGGCTTCAACCTGTATTCAAATCACACCAGCGTGGCCAGGGATATGATGTGATTGATTATTTCAGCGTGCAACCGGCACTCGGTGACGAAGGGCAATTGAAGGAACTTGTTCGAACGGCCAAATCGCTGGGCCTGCGTGTCCTGTTTGATGTCGTTCCGAATCACACCTCCATTCATCATCCTTACGCTCGGGATTACGTTGCCTTCGGGGATCAATCACATTACGCCGGCTTTTACCAGCATCGTTACGATGGCGCGCCATATGCCTCTTTTTATCACAAGGATGATAACGGCTTTATCTATTATTTCTGGAAAGACCTGGTCAACCTTGATTATGATAACGAGGAAGTGCAGCGATGGATGATCGAAGTATGTAAATACTGGTTGAAAAAGTACGACCTCGACGGCTACCGGCTGGATGCTGTATGGGGCGTTAATGCCCGTAAACCTTCTTTCGGAAAGCGCTTGCAGACGGAGCTTAAAAGCATCAAACCCGATATCCTTTTATTGGCCGAAGACAAAGCCGCGGATACGGCCGTGTATGACAAAGGCTTTGATGTTGCGTACGACTGGACGGCAGACACCACGTGGGTTTCACAGTGGTCGTGGCAATACGCATATGATGAACGTGACAATCTTACAATCTTCAGGCATCCTGACGAGGCTGGTCGCGGAAAAAAAATAATGGATGCCATTTTTGAAAACGGAAATGTGTCTGACCCGAAACTGCGGTTTCTGGAAAACAACGATTTGCCAAGATTTATAACAGCGCATGGTGTACAGCAGACGCGGATGGCCGCAGCGTTGCTTTTTTCGTTGCCTGGAGTTCCTATGTTGTACAACGGACAGGAAATTGGTTTCCCGGTACATCCCTATAGTCGCGGCGCGATGTTCAAGCGTGATGAGTCAATCCCGATGCGGGATACGACGGGCTTGTTCGATTACTATCAGAAGATCATAGCGCTCCGGATGAACTATTCATCTTTAAGAAGCCGGAACATTGCGGCATTGCCCACCGCAGCAACTGGGGCGGTTGCGGCTTTCAGGCGGTGGAATGCCGGGGAAGAGATTGTCGTTGTGATTAATGCAGGCAGCCGGCCGGAGGTGCTTTCGCTGGGCGACATGTTGCCCGACGCGTTACCCATAAGCGTAACGGACATTCTCACCGGTGCCGAATTTCAACGCCGGGGTGGTGATATCCGCGTTACTGTGGGGCCAGCGGACGCGCGATGGTTGCTGGTTAAAATGCGTTAGTAGGCGAGGTAGTTTTCACCGCAAGCCCCTCGCCCCCGGTCAGGTTGAAATAGCTGAAAACCTGAAATTTATGTGGCATAGGCTCAGCGAACGCCATTTTTGTTACAGGTTTGTTTGATGGCTTTGTCTGAAAATCGATAAATAGGCTAACCTTCGGCTGCGTTTTTCCCGCATCTTTCGCCTTATTCGAAAACGATTGCGGTGTGCCGCAGTCTGCATCGTTCATATTCATTCATGATATCAGTTTGCGATACAGTTTAAACCAATGACGCCTATGGAAACTTTTACAAATGGATTTTTGAAAACCCGGTGGCTGTTCGTGGTAGTATTGTTTGTGTTGCTGCAGGCGGTGAATTCCGCGCAGGCTCAACATACTTCCATTAGCGGTACCGTTACGGACGAACTCGGCGAGCGCTTGCCGGGCGTGAACGTGGTACTGAAGGGAACCAACACGGGTGTCACGACCGACACCGATGGCCGGTATGTAATTACGGTGACGGGCAACGGAACACTCGTCTTCACTTTTGTTGGATACGAACCCAGGGAAGAAGTGATCAACAACCGTTCAACAATAGACGTAACGTTGATGCCGGATATTACGACGCTGGGTGAAGTGGTGGTAATCGGTTACGGTACGCAGACACGTGAGACCGTTACCGGATCCATTTCAACCATTAAGGCAGAGGATTTTAATGCCGGGCTGATCAACGATCCGATGACGCTGATATCCGGTAAGGTAGCCGGCCTCTCCGTGAGCCATCCGAATCGTTCTGATCCCAACGCAACCGCCGATTTTTCATTGCGTGGACCTGCGACCGTGGAAGGCAACTCGCAACCCCTCATTATTATCGACGGCGTTCCCGGTGGAAACCTTCAGACCATCGCCCCGGCTGACATTGCATCCATCGATGTGTTGAAGGATGGATCAGCCGCTGCCATTTATGGTTCGCGTGCCACAGCCGGTGTCATTATCATCACCACGAAAAAAGGAACGGCCGGCATCACACGCCTGAATTACAATGGCAACATTACAACCGACATCGTGGCGCGGAAATACGACGTTCTCAACGCCGACCAGTATCGCCAGGTGGCCGATGAATATGGGTTCACACCCGATGACGGCGGCGCCGATACGGATTGGTTCGACGAAGTAACACGAACTCCTGTCAGTCATTCGCACAACGTCTCCTTCAGCGGCGGCAGTGACAAAACAACGTATTATGCGTCCTTAAACTACAGGAATTTCCAGGGGATGGACCTGGCATCGGAACGCGAATTTGTCAACGGAACCTTTCGCGTGAATACGAAAGCGCTGAATGACAAACTTGACTTTTCATTGATGTTGACCAACACCTATGATACCCGCGATTTTGCCAACTATGGCGCCATTGCTCAAACGCTGAACATGAATCCAACCTTTCCGGTGCGAAACCCGGATGGTTCTTTTTATGAGCGACCCGATATACAGTTCGGCCTCATGTGGAACCCGGTGGCCAGCATGAAACTTAATTCGAGCCAGAACAAAGAGAAGCGACTGCTCAGCACGTTCAATGTTGGATACCAGATCCTACCTTCCCTGAAAGCAAACGTTACCTACTCGCTTATCAAAAATGATTTCTTTAACGGGTCGTACAGCAGCCGCGACGATTTCTTCCAGCAGCGCAACGGCGTCGGTGGGCAGGCTTCGCGTGACGTGAACCAATCGACCAATAACATCGTGGAGACCATTTTGTCCTACAACAAGGCGTTCAACGACCATAACTTCGATATCATCGCGGGCTACTCCTATCAGAATATTTTCACGGAAGGCCTGAGTGCCGGTAATAACAACTTCAATACAGATGCTTTTCGTTTTTACAATCTCGGCGCAGGATCTGCATTGAACAACCTTTCTCCAAACTTCAACCGGAGCGGCGTGTTTGTCGGCAGTTACGCGGACGAAAGAACCCTGATGGCCTTTTTTGGCCGGGTGATTTATGATTACCAGGACCGGTATCTGTTGAACCTGAGTGTCCGAAGAGAAGGTGCTTCGGTATTTGGTAGGGATAACAAATGGGGAACGTTTACCGGCGTTTCTGCCGGTTGGGTACTGACGAAGGAGAACTTCCTGCAAAATCTTGCTGTCGTTAAAAATCTTAAACTGCGTGCCGGGTACGGTGTAACGGGTAACCAGGAGAGTCTGTCGCCCTATCAATCGCTCGCGACCATCGCACCGTTCTTCGGTGGAACGCAAAACGGATTTTTCGGCGTGCCGGGCGATGGTCGTTGGATCCTGCCCTACGGCCCTACCATCAATCCGAACCCCCGGTTGCAGTGGGAAACAAAAAAAGAAGTTAATGTTGGGCTGGATTTTGCCCTGTTGGAGAACGGTTGGTTAAGCGGTTCTATCGATTATTACAATCGCAGGATTGAAGACCTGGTCGGAAACTACGGCGCGCAATTGCCTTCACAAATTCATCCGAACATTTTTGCGAATGCCGGACTGATGGAGAACAAGGGTATTGAACTGCTGTTGAATGCCCAGGTCATCAAAAACGAGAACTTCAGCTGGAA
>DASPJC010000410.1:0-2462 GCA_035628815.1 Ohtaekwangia sp.
GGTGACGTCCTGCTGTTCAGGCTGACCCGAAGCCAAAATCCGCTCCTGGGCTGGAAGGCTGAACGCCACACATCCTACTATCGCAATAATTGTAAATATCTTCAATAAGCGCATCTGTAATTACTCTTCCCTGTATACGACAAATATTAAACCAAAGTTCACCCTCACGGGCCACATTTCTTCCATTAGATGGCACTGGGGGCAAAAAGGTTTGAATCAACCGACAATTAATGTTGAATCGCCAGCTTCTGATCAAAAGCTTTTCAAAAAGCTATGCCAGCCAACCGGTCATCGCTATCCCGGAAGTAACTCTTTCAGCCGGGTTATACTGGATCAAGGGCCAAAACGGGTCGGGCAAGACGACTTTCTTCAAATCACTGGCGGGTTTGCTTCCCTGTGAGGGCACCATCCGGTTTGAGGACGGGATTGACCTCCACAAACACCCTGTCCGCTACAGGCAGCACGTCAATTATGGCGAAGCTGAACCGGATTATCCGGATTTTTTGACCGCCAAAGATCTTATTCGTTTTGTTGGCAAAGCGCGCAAAGCGTCAATGCAGCAACAGCAGGCGCTGGTCGCCGACCTGGCTATCACCAGCTATTTCGAGGATCCCGTGGGAACCTACTCCAGCGGTATGCAGAAAAAATTATCGTTAGCGCTGGCCTTTCTGGGCGTACCGCGCTTGCTCATTCTCGATGAACCCCTGATTACACTGGACGAATCCGCACGTAAAATTTTAACATCGCTGCTTCAGGCAGCCGTGCAAGGCCAGACAATTGTCCTGATTTCTTCCCATCAGTTGCTGGAAGACTCCTCACTTCGTGTAAATGCAACCTATGAAATCCGGAACGGCTTACTGCACCTGGCATGAGGGAGATCCTGAACGTTACGACAAAAGTTTTCGTCCGTGAATTTTACCGGGAAAACGCCAGCCTTTTTATGCTTGTATTCGGATTGGCCGCCGGCTTTATGCGGGGTCAGGATCATGTCGCCCTCGGTGAATCATTTATCGCCTCTCCTCACCTCATGCTGATCCCTGGATTGATCTGGCTCGGGTATACCCTGCGGGTAATGAATTTCAACCACCAGGCGCTGCGCCGCAAGGAAAACGAGTTCGTCTTTCAACTGAATATTTTCAGCCGCTTTTCACAGCGGATGAGTGTCGCCATCACTACATTCTACCAGCTCCTGCCCGTCTATGGATATGGTGTTTTCCTGGTTGCCCTGTCGGTGAAGTATGCGCGATACGGTATCCCGGGATTGATTTTCATTGTCATCGCCGGGCTTCACCTGATGGTGAATTATCAATTTGCAGCTGCGCTCCGGCAGCCCAATCGCGCCCGGAAACAGTGGCGGTTGACAAGACTGCTGGATCAGCACACGATCAGGCCGTACCCGCTGGTCCTGGTGGAATGGGTCGTCAGGCGGCAGGCGCTGCTGATCATCGGCCTCAAATCAGCCGCATTCCTGATGCTGTTCGGCTCTCTCCGGTTGTACTATTACGAGGCGTATGATCATCGTTTGCTAGCCATGGCGATTGCTGTCACCATGGCCATTCCGGTGGTTATCACTACGGCCATGCACCGCTTCGAGAATTTTCATTTTTCAATTCTCCGCCAGCTGCCGCTCGCAATGGTTAAGCGGATGACATACGTGCTTACGGCTATTGCGTTGCTGAGCCTGCCGGAGATAGCGTTGTTACTGAAATACTTTCCCGAACATCTTGGCTGGATGACGTTTGCGGCCAGCGTCCTGTTCGCGGTCAGTATCCCATTTCTATTTTACAGCTTGCAATACACAGAAGACAGGAAGGAAGAAAAATTTATGCGACTGGTCTTTGCCTGGACGATCGCGTGGATCGTGCTCGTCCTTTTTAAAGTTCCCATTTGGGCCCTGGCGGGAGGGAATTTGCTGATCGCAGCCCGGGTGTGGAGAAAGTTCTATTACGTTTTCGAATACACAACGCCCATCGCAGACGATTAAAAATCCATCAATATTCCTTTCAGGATAACGCGGTCGACAACATTACTGCCGAAAGCATAAGGCATATAAGCGATGGAGGGCATGGGCTTCGTAATAAAAAGATTCGCCAGCTTACCTTTGCCAATGCTGCCACAGCGATCCTGCAATTCGATAGCACAGGCGGTATTGATGGTAGCGGCATTGATAGCTTCCTCGGGCGTCATTTTCATTTTTATGCATGCAAGTGCGATCATCAAAGGCATATTCCCACTGGGCGCGCTTCCCGGATTGTAATCCGAGGCAATGGCAAGCGGCAGGCCGCGATCAATCATTTTCCGGGCTGGTGTGAACGGCATGTCTAAGAAAAAGGCCGCGCCGGGCAAAGCGGTGGGGATCACCCGTGATGCCCTGAGCGCCTCAATTTCTTCATCGCCGATATTTTCGAGATGGTCAACACTGATCGCGCCGGTCTTTATGCCGGCCTGCACCCCACCCGACC
>DASPJC010000411.1:0-5269 GCA_035628815.1 Ohtaekwangia sp.
TGCTTCTTGGCCTGCTGGTACTGTGTGGCATCTACGTCATCTTTTCGTTCGATTTCCAGTACAAGGCGGGTCTGATGCTGGGCATTGCAGCCGGGTTTACCTGCGCACTGTTTTCCATCTTCAACGCAAAGATGGTCCGGCGGATACCGGCATTTACCATCACCTTCTATGAAATGATCGGCGTAACGATAGGGCTGCTACTTTTTCTCCCGGTGTACAAAATGACCTGGGCCGAAGGACACCAGCTCCGGATGACGCCAGCACCGATGGACTGGCTTTACCTTTCTATCCTGGCGCTTGTATGTTCGGTCTATGCTTATTCCGTCGCCGTTCATCTTATGAAAAAGATCAGTGTGTTCATGCTCCAGCTTACCCTGAACCTTGAACCGGTGTACGGCATCATCATGGCCGTTATCATTTTTGGGGAACGTGAGAAAATGGGCTGGAATTTCTACGCCGGTACCGCTGTCATTCTCGCAGCAGTGCTGCTCTACCCTTTACTGAAGAAGAAGTACGAGATCCCGACGTAAAAAACGGATCGGAGAAAATCCTGTCATGGCGCGACAGCGGAAACGATCTACGGTCTAATATGCCCGAACCAGCTTCCCTTCCATATAATTCACATACGAGCGGTTCACGACTTTCATGCCGCCAGGTGTCGGATAGTTACCGGTAAAATACCAGTCACCGGTATGGTGCGGACAAGCCTTGTGAAGATTATCAACCGTTTGAAATACTACCTCGAGTTCAGCCTTCATGTCGGCAGGGCGGCAGATCTGCGAGATCTTGGCGGAGATTTCCTCCGGCGTAAACTGGTCGTACAATTGTTTCACGTAGTTGACCTGGCTCTGGTGCCCCCGCGCGCGCATGCACTTCTCGTAGACCTCTCCGAGCAGATAATCCTTCCCGTGATCCTTGAGCAGACCGATCATGGCCCTGAACGCGATGAAATCTCCCATTCTGCTCATATCGATACCATAGCAGTCCGGGAAGCGGATCTGCGGTGCCGAAGATACAACCACGATCTTTTTAGGATGCAGCCGGTCCAGCATCTTGAGAATGCTTTTCTCCAGTGTGGTTCCCCTGACAATGGAGTCATCGATCACCACAAGGGTGTCGACCCCTTTTCGGATCACTTCATACGTTGTGTCGTACACATGTGAAACGAGCTCGTCACGGTGCTCATCGTCCGTGATGAAAGTACGCAGCTTCACATCTTTGAGTACCAGCTTCTCCAGGCGCGGGCGGAAAGAAAGAATATCTTCCAGCGAATCGACGGAAGGCTTCTTCTCTATGATGATTTCCTTCTGCTTGTTGATCAGGTAGTCCTCGATGCCCGCCATGAGCCCGTAAAAAGCGGTTTCTGCGGTATTGGGAATATAGGAAAAGACAGTGTTCTTGATGTCGAAGTTGATCGCGCGCAACACCTGGGGAACCAGTAACCGGCCGAGTTGTTTCCGCTCCTTGTAGATATCGGGGTCGTTGCCGCGTGAAAAATATATCCTTTCGAAGCTACACGATTTTTTCTCGCCGGGTCTGAGGATCTGGTATTGCCCGTAATCACCATTTTTATCAATGATCAGCGCATGACCCGGTGTAATCTCTTCAATCTGATTATAGTCAATGTTAAAGGCCGTTTTGATAGCCGGCTTTTCCGACGCCACAACAACCACTTCATCATCGGCATAGAAATAGGCAGGGCGGATACCGTTCGGATCACGAACAACAAACGCGGAACCTGATCCGGTCATGCCGGCCATGGTATAACCGCCGTCGAAATCCTTACACGCCCTTTTGAGGACGCGCTCCACATTCAATTCATTTTCGATGATCTCCGATATCTCCCGGTTTGAATACTTGCCTTTGTACTTTTCAAACAAACCCTGCACCTCTTCGTCGAGGAAGTGCCCGATCTTCTCCATCACCGTTACGGTGTCTACTTTCTCTTTGGGATGCTGGCCAAGATTGACGAGGATGTCGAACAATTCATCAACGTTCGTCATGTTGAAATTTCCAGCCATGACCAGGTTACGGCTTCTCCAGTTATTTTGACGGAGAAAGGGATGAACGTTTTCGATGCTGTTCACACCGTGGGTACCATACCGAAGATGACCCAGCCATATCTCACCGCTAAAAGCAACATTTTTTTTCAGCCAGACCTCGTCCCTGAATTTGTCCTTTCCCTCCTTCTGGGCCTTTTTATACTTCTTGCTGATTTTTTTAAACAGGTGGGCGATGGGTGATGGCTTTATCGAACGATAACGGCTGATGTATCGGCGACCGGATTCAACGTCAAGTTTAATGTTCGCGATCCCGGCACCATCCTGCCCGCGGTTGTGCTGCTTCTCCATCAGAATATACATCTTGTTCATGGCGTACGTGGGGCCATATTTTTCGATGTAGTACGAGAGGGGTTTTCGCAGCCTGATCAGGGCAATTCCGCATTCATGAAGAATCTGGTCGCTCATGTATTGTTATCCATTATTCGTTGTCGCCATCCATCAAGCGTAACACGAAAGCCGGCAAATACCGGCAACTAACGAGTACAGGAAAAAGGCTAACGGATCAGAGTACAAAGTTAATTTTATTAATCCATCCCATCAACAAGCCGGGAACGAAGAAGAATAATAGTATGAGCAAAACGAGAATCAGGTCAATAAAATTTCCGTTCCGGAAGGAGAATTGATCGCCTTCTGAAAGTATTTGGGGACCGCCGGTTTTATTTGGTTTCTCCGGTCCCGAACCGTTTTTTATAAAGGCAAAGTAGGGTATCCGCAAATAATAGAACAAGGCGACGACAGTGTTGAGCAGCCCGAAAACCAGTAACCAGAGCAGTATTTCCTTCCCGGAAAGATGATACGATTCCCATAATGATGAAAAGATCAAAAACTTGGCGGTGAAACCGGCCGTCGGCGGCAGGCCGGTCAGGGACACCATGCCCAGCAGTAGAAAAATGGCTGGCCATAAAAAGTTTTTTCCGGCAGATTGATGCGATGCAATCGTTGTAAACCCCCTGGATTCAAAATATTGAAGACAGAAGAAAACCAGAAAATTCATCAGCAGGTAGATACTGGCATAGAATAGCATCGCGTGAATGCCCTGCGGAACGAAGGCCACGATGCCCACCATCAGGAACCCCGACTGCGCGATCGATGAATACGCCATGAGGCGCTTGGCGTCTTTTTGAAGAAGGGCGGAAAAATTACCGACGGTAATGGTCAGGATCGCAATAATGCCCAGCAACAACTGCCAGTCGTAGGGAGACTGGCCAAAGAGCGTGAGCATCAGCACGAATTTCGTCAGCACGCCCAGGCCCGCGAGCTTGGGAACCACCGAAAAGAATGCTACCACTGGCATGGGCGCGGACTCATAAACATCGGGTACCCAGGGATGAAGCGGTGCGGCGGCAATTTTGTACAGGAAGCCGCACAACGCCAGCAGTCCCCCGATAAAGAAAAGGGGCGTCATGCCGTTAACAAGGGCGGTGGCAAAACCGGGTGAGGAAAAATCCAGCGAGCCGGTCAAGCCGTAAAGGATTGAAAACCCATACAACATGATTGCAGATGCCGTCGAACCGAAAACAAAGTATTTCATACTCCCTTCCGCGCTGCGCTTTTCAAACAGGAAGCCGGTCAGCACATAGGAACTGATGGATACCAATTCCAGCGAAATAAAAACCATGAGCAGGTTCATGCTCATCAGCAACAGGTGCGAACCGAGAATGACGGCTAATACCAACGCATGAAAAGAAGATAAACGTTGTCGTTCGATCGTCCCTCCGGGGGCGCGGTAATCCCGGTGTTTACCGACATCATCCATCCATGACATGACAATGGTTAACACCCCGCCGACGTCCACCAGCAAACGGAGGTATGCGGAGAAGTCATCTGTGCGGAGCATCCCATAAAACAACGAAACCTGCTGTGTTCCTTCCTTATAAAAAAGGAGATTGAAGGTTAACGAGACGGCTATTGGCACGCATGCCGACAGGGGTAGCCAGAAAGATCGCTTGACGAAGAGGCCGGCGATAACCACGAGGAGAATCCCGGCAGCGAGCGCAAGTTCGGGAGCGAACAATGACGCACTGTCGAGTATGTTTTCCAGTTCCGCGCTGATCCGTGGTTCCACCGCTTTATGGATTTAAAATGACACGCTCACCATGTGATATCACGAGCGTCACGAACTGGCGTGCGAACGGATCGACAAAATCCAGGAGAACCTGCGGAAATATCCCAAAAAGTAAAGCAGCCAATGCAAGTGGCAAAAACATGGTATACTCACGCCGGTCGAGATCGTAAAGCTGCCCTGGTGTGACGCTGCCTTTCAGGTGAAAAGGTCCGAAGAACATTCGCTGCATGGTCCACAAATAATACGCGGCGCCCAGCACCAGGCCGGATGTCGCGATGATGGCGAGGCTTTCATGCAGCAAACCATTTGCACTATTGGATCTAAAGGCACCCAGGAACACCATGATCTCGGCTATGAATCCCGAAAATCCAGGCAAGCCTAGTGAAGCAAAAAATGCGACCACAACGAAGGCGGTATACGCCGGCATTTTCGAAGCCAGTCCGGAGTAATTGTGAATTATCCGATCATTGGTCCGGTAATAGAGCACGCCTGCAATGAGAAAAAGCATTGCTGAGATGATCCCATGACTAACCATCTGGTAGATGGATCCCGCCACCCCCTCCTGCGTAAGCGAGGACAAGCCCAGCAGCACGAAGCCCATATGAGAAACCGAAGAATATGCGATCAGTCGTTTGAGATCCTTGCTGGCCATTGCCGTCAAAGCGCCATAGATGATGGAGATCACACCCATGATTCCGACAAAGAAACTGAAATGCATGGCGGCTTCCGGGAACACCGGGAAGGCGATACGAATGAGTCCATAGCCGCCGATCTTCAGGAGCAACGCCGCAAGAATGACAGAGACCGGCGTTGGCGCCTCGACGTGGGCATCCGGTAGCCAGGTATGGAACGGCACCATGGGAAGTTTGATGGCAAATCCGAAAAATAACAGCAGGAATGCCCACTGCCTCGCGTCAAATATTTTGATGACCCAGGGGTTGTTCGGATCAAACACCGAGTTCGAGATAAAATTACTGGGATCTGTCATGTGCAGCAGGTTGAAGGTATGTACAAGCTTTCCTCCCGCCGCGGCCGGATCATGCACACTGCTATACAAACCGATCAGCACGATCAGAATGAGTATAGAGCCGAGCAAGGTGTACAGAAAAAATTTAATGGATGCATATTCCCGTCGCGGACC
>DASPJC010000412.1:0-7778 GCA_035628815.1 Ohtaekwangia sp.
CCGGACAGCCCGAAGAAAATCGCCGTGTCGCCATCTTTACCACTGTTCGCGGAACAATGCATGGCGAGAACATTTTTCTGATGGGGTAGAATGAAATTCAAGGCGGAGAAGACACTCTTTTTGATTTCGCCGGTGTAGCCGCTGCCGCCGACGAGAATAATTTTGCGCTTGAAGTCAATGATTGAAAAGTTGTGCTGCCGCGTACCATCCTTTTCAGGGGCGGCATAAAACCCGGGTGCATTCAGCAGCAACCATTCCGCGGAAAAATGTCTTAGTTCATCCTTCTTTGGCCGGAGAAACATATTGTAGACAAATAAATTCGACCATGAATATTCGTTGATGACCCTGAGGCTCATGCGATAACGGGGGTCGGCACAGGCATACACATCGCGGACATAGAACTCTTTTCCATTGAAGTAACCGAGCATCTTCTGGTAGAGTTGGTCGAACTTTTTAGGATCGAAAGGAATATTAAAATTATTCCACCACACTGAGGTTTCAGTGATCTCGTCTTTGACGGTGAATTTATCTTTGGGAGAACGGCCGGTGAATTCACCGGTGTCGATCGCAATGGCACCCGTGCTGGTGCGTTTCGCTTGTCCTTTCTCCAGGGCGTGGGCGATAAGCTCTTCAGGCGATAAATTCCATTGTGCGGTGCCTTCTGTAATGCCGATATCGCAAACACTCGCGCGCGGCGGTTTGTATCCTGCTTCTAACATGTCAGTTGGGTTAATGAGTACCCAAAGGTAGGATTTTAACGGTTTCAATCGTTTGCGTTCAACGATTTTATTTACTTTGCGCCTTCGCAACGTATTTGCGAAAATGGTTTTATCGGCCTACTTTGAACGTTTATTTGGCGTCAGGCCGCAACGCTTATTTTATTTTTTAGATAAATGAATTCTGACAAAACTTTTTTTGGTCATCCACGCGGTTTGGCAACACTGTTTTTTACGGAAATGTGGGAGCGTTTTTCCTACTACGGCATGCGCGCACTGCTTTTGTTGTTCATGGTGACTGAAGTGGAGCGTGGCGGAATGGGCCTTGACGACAGAACAGGCGGCGCCATTTATGGATTGTACACGATGTTCGTTTACCTGCTGGCCCTGCCCGGCGGATGGCTTGCCGACAAGTTTTTCGGCCTTCGTAAATCCATTTTCTATGGTGGATGTATCATTGCCCTCGGACACTTTTGCCTTGCCCTCCCATACACCGAATCATTTTTCGTGGGCCTGCTTTTCATCGTGATGGGCACGGGTCTCTTGAAACCGAACATCAGCAGTATGGTGGGAGAACTCTATGGTCCCGACGAGCAGGTAAAACGCGACAATGGATTTTCCATTTTTTATATGGGAATTAACGTCGGGGCGCTGATCTCACCGATTATCTGTGGATACCTCGGTGAAAACATCAACTGGCACTATGGCTTTGCAGCCGCAGGAGTGGGCATGGTGTTCGGGGTTATTCAGTATAAAATGACCGAGCGTTATCTCGGTACTGCAGGGCTCGCGCCGGCACGTGTCGCCGATGCCGCGCTGCAGCAGCAACGGGAAAGAAATATCCGCACGACGCTCTGGGCGACAGGTGCACTCCTGGTCGTATTGGTTGCGTTGCTGCTGACACGGATTATTTATATCGACCCCGTCATGGTCGGTAATATTTTTAAGTGGGCGATCGGGATAAGCGTGCTGGCGTATTTCATTTACGTTTTGCTGGTGGAGGATCTTGACCGGGAAGAAAAAAAGAAAGTGGTAGCCATAGCGTTGGTATTCGTGATCACCGCTGTCTTTTATACCGGATACGAGGGGCAAGGCTCGACATTGAACCTGTTTGCCGATCGCTATACCGACATGAAAGTGGGCACGTTTTTAATGCCGGCAAGCTGGATGCAATCACTGCCGCCGATCTATGTCATCCTGTTTGTGCCGGTGTTCACGGGATTGTGGCTGTGGCTTTCGAAGCGCAGGCTTAATCCATCCACGCCGGTGAAACTTTCTTTGGGCTTGTTCTTTATGGGCCTTGGCTATGTGGCCATGATCGGTGCATCCTTTATCGTCATTCGCGGAGAACAGCCTTTGCCGACCTGGCTCTTTCTGACCTACATGCTTCATACCTTTGGCGAGATATGTTTGTATCCGATCGGGCTCAGCGGTATTACGAAGCTCTCACCGAAAAGACTCGTGGGACGGATGATGGGCGTGTTCTTCATGGCGCTGGCGCTGGGGAACCTGATCGCCGGCCTTTTTGCAGGAGATATCGACGAGAACGCCGTGGCGGCCAATCCGTATTTGCTGGTAGATCTGTTTCAATTTATCGCGCTGTTGATGGGCGGCGCTGCCATCGTGGTGCTGATCATCAGCAAACCGCTCAGAAAACTGATGGGCGATATCCGCTGATGACTTTATAACCGTACTCACAGACCTAAACCTAAACGTATATTCATGGAAGAAAAGAAATCTTTCAAGCCTTACATTTCACCGGCGACAACCATCGCCGAGTTTACAGCGAAGTCTATTATTCTCGGTTCCCTTTTTGGCGTTCTATTCGGTTGTTCAACCGTTTACCTCGCATTGAAAGCGGGATTAACCGTTACGGCGTCTATCCCCATCGCAGTAATAGCCATCACGTTGGGACGGAAGTTATTTAAGACGACCATACTCGAAAATAACATTATCCAAACAACAGGCTCAGCCGGAGAGTCGATCGCTGCGGGCGTGGTATTCACGTTGCCGGGCTTTCTTTTTCTTTCACCGGGTGAGAATGGCGAAAGTGTAGGTGCGCCCTATTTCGAGTACCTCACGATTTTAATTCTGGCGGCATTCGGTGGTATGCTGGGAACATTGATGATGATCCCGTTAAGAAGGTCGCTCATCGTAAAGGAACATGGAACGCTGCCCTATCCGGAAGGTACGGCCTGTGCGTCGGTGCTGCAGGCTGGCGAAAAAGGTGGAGTATTTGCCCAGACGGCTTTCATCGGGATGGGCGTGGCTTTCGTGTATGCCTTGCTACAAAAGGTATTTCACATCATTGCTGAGGTTCCTGCTTTTGCAACGGCTCAGGCAAACAAGTACTGGCCGTCGGCGGCGACACGCGGCGAAATTACACCTGAATACCTCGGTGTCGGATACATCATCGGTCCACGCATCTCCGGCGTGCTCGTCGCGGGCTCGGTATTAGCGTGGTGGGCGGTAACACCATTGTTGAGTACCATCGTACCCGCGGATACAATAGCCCTTCAACTGGTGAAGCTTGGATACCTGGCGGATATGAATACCGCGGGTGGACCCGGTAATTGGGACCCGACCACGCATACTTTTGAAAGCTATGCAGACGCCATCTACCGTTCGTATATCCGGCAGATCGGGGCAGGGGCGGTAGCGGCGGGTGGGTTTATAACACTGATCAAAACGATTCCCACCATTGTCAGTTCGTTTCGCGAGAGCATCGCTTCGCTGAAAGAGAAAAATGTCGGCGGCGGCGTGCTTAGGACCGAAAAAGACCTGTCGTTTAAAGTGGTGATCATCGGCAGCATCGGTCTGATTTTATTGACTGCCCTTTTGCCCAGCAACATTATGCCTGGGGACAACGTCCTCCAGAAACTTCTCATCGGCTTCCTGATCGTGTTATTTGGTTTTTTCTTCGTCACCGTATCCAGCCGTATCGTTGGGTTGGTGGGCACCAGTAACAACCCCATTTCGGGGATGACCATCGCTACACTGATGGGAACCTGCCTGATCTTTACCAGCGTGGGCTGGTCGGGGAAATTTTACGAACCCCTGGCCCTGGTCGTGGGAGGGATGATCTGTATTGCCGCGGCCAATGCCGGCGGAACCTCTCAGGATCTCAAGACCGGATACATTGTCGGCGCCACCCCCAAGTTCCAGCAGCTGGCCCTTTTTATCGGGGCTATCGTATCCTCCATCGCCATTGGCTGGGTGGTCGACGTTCTGGATACACCCACACCCCAAATGATCGAGCAGGGACTGGAACATGCCATCGGAAGCGATCTTTACCCCGCACCCCAGGCCACGCTCATGGCAACACTGGCAAAAGGTATTCTTTCCTTTAACCTGGATTGGCAATTTGTTATCGTCGGCGTTTTCATTGCCATTACGCTGGAGTTGTGCGGCGTCAAAGCACTGGCCTTTGCCATCGGACTGTACCTTCCGCTTTCAACGACGTTACCGATTTTTGCAGGTGGCGCTTTAAAAGGCTTTGTGGACTGGCGTGCAACGAGCCGTGGTGAAAGAACAGACGAAGACGAGCTGGGAAGAGGTAATCTGTTTGCGACGGGCCTCATAGCAGGGGGCGCGATCACCGGCGTCATCGTCGCCATTGTGTCAGTCTTTTTACCAGAGATCATGGGTAGTTTCAATCTTGAACATAATCTGGTTGGTGGTATCGGCACGGCCGGCTATCAAATCCTCGGCACTGCATTCTTCATCGTTATGATGATCATGCTGTACCGCCTCGCTATCAAGAAGTAGACACAACCTTATGAGAAGAAATCCTCAACAGCAACGTTGGGGATTTTTTTATCCCATCCGCGCGATGCGGTGTATAATACGGTTGGAATCTTTACTGATGAGCACGGTATGAATAAGCGGGAACTTCAGGCATTCATACACATCATAGGCTTCGTCGGCAGACCAGAATGATGTGCTGTTCTCAAGCTCCACGCTAGGTATTTCCCGGCGAAGTTTTTCGAATTCAGCATGCCCGATACGCCGGGCTACGGTATCTGCTTTTTCAGTATAGCGTGAAAATGGAAGAAGCGCCAGCATCTGGAGTACGGCTGCGCGATCAGCTTCATATTCAAAGTACTGGGCATACTGACCCGTAATGTATTTGATCTTTACGCCTGTTACATTGTGAAGTCCCAGGGCCGAGACCGCTTTGGGTGGCAAGGAATCGCTGATCGCTGTGGTCAGGATAAGTGGTGGTACGAGCGCCGGATCGATCCGGGAGCGCTCTGCAGTCTGACAGGAAAAGGCCGCAAAGATCAGCCAGCAGGGAAACAGGAGGGTGCCGTACCGTAACATTATTTTATTTTTTTTTGCTGTCGATCATTTGCCGCAGCGTTTCAAGTGCCTGAGTCTCCGAAGGATTAACATGCCCGTCCGCTGAAATAATCTCGCGCATGTCCGAGACAACATTTGAAGGAACTTCATTGAAGTGTTGGAAACTGCTTTTGAACAATTCCGCCAGCTTCGACCGGTCGAACGAATTATATTGACGAAGCGCGCCATACAACTTTTTTTCAAAGTCTGTACCCTCCGGGAAAAGCTTCTTCATCTTCTCTTTGATGGCGGCCATTTCGGCGGGATCATAACTGTTATCCGCATGGGATAAGTGAACGTAAAGGAAAAGAATGAAATCGGGGTAAGAATTATGAATGACCATAAGAGAAATTTTACAACTATGCCGGTTTACAAACCTTGGTTTTTCGGTGGCAAGATAATGAAAAAGACAGCATCCGTAGGAATGCGTTTGATCAGCGGCTAAAGCAAAAAAAAGGCTCCACCTTTCGATGAAGCCCTTTTTATTACGACCTGCCTATACGCTGGGTAATGGCATTACATCATTCCGCCCATCCCGCCGCCGTGTGGCATGGCGGGAGCTTCTTTTTCTTCAGGAATCTCAGATACTACCGCTTCGGTAGTCAGGAGCAGACCTGCGATGGAAGCCGCGTTTTCAAGCGCAAGACGGGTAACTTTTGTAGGATCGATAATACCAGCTTCGAAGAAATTCTCGAATTTGTTCTCGCGGGCATTATAACCAAAGTCTTTCTTGCCGTCGCGAACTTTATTCACGATGACAGAACCTTCCTGGCCGGCGTTCTCCGCAATGGTACGAAGCGGCGCTTCCAGGGCCAGGCGCACGATGTTAACACCAGTAGCCTGGTCATCGTTGTCCAGTCCTAACGTTGCGATATCCTTCAGCGATTCGATCGCGCGGATGTACGCTACACCGCCACCGGGAACGATACCTTCCTGGACAGCAGCGCGCGTCGCATGCAAGGCATCGTCAACGCGGTCTTTCTTCTCTTTCATTTCAACCTCTGTAGCGGCACCAACATAAAGGATGGCAACGCCGCCGGAAAGTTTTGCAAGACGTTCCTGCAGTTTTTCCTTGTCGTAGTCAGAAGTGGTTGTTTCTATTTGCGCCTTGATCTGGGCGATGCGGCCCTGGATGTCGTTTTTCTTGCCGGCACCGTTGACGATCGTCGTATTATCTTTGTCGATGTTGATCTTCTCGGCACGGCCAAGCATATCAAGTGTCGCGTTCTCCAGTTTGAAACCTTGCTCTTCGGAGATCACTTTACCACCGGTCAGGATGGCGATGTCTTCCAGCATGGCTTTTCTTCTGTCACCGAAGCCAGGGGCTTTAACGGCAGCAACGCGCAGGGCGCCACGGATCTTGTTTACCACCAGGGTTGCAAGCGCTTCGCCTTCAACTTCTTCAGAAATAATCAGCAAGGGTTTGCCGGTTTGAGCGGATTGCTCGAGAATGGGAAGCAGTTCTTTCATGCTGCTGATCTTCTTGTCGTAGATCAGGATGTAAGGACTGTCAAGGTCCGCTTCCATTTTTTCGGTGTTGGTAACGAAGTAAGGGGAGAGGTAGCCTCTGTCGAACTGCATACCTTCCACGGTTTTCACTTCGGTCTCAGTACCTTTGGCTTCTTCAACCGTGATGACGCCGTCTTTTCCTACCTTGTCCATCGCATCGGCGATCATCTTGCCAATGGTAAGGTCGCTGTTGGAGGAAATTGTCGCAACCTGTGCGATCTCGCTGGTATCTTTGATTTTTTTGGACTGCTTCTGCAAATTGTCAACAACGGCATCAACAGCCTTGTCGATTCCGCGTTTAAGGTCCATCGGGTTAGCCCCGGCAGCCACGTTCTTAATGCCGTGTGCATAAATGGCCTGCGCCAAAACGGTGGCAGTGGTTGTTCCGTCACCGGCTGCGTCTGCAGTTTTTGAGGCTACCTCTTTCACGAGTTGTGCACCCATGTTTTCGATAGGATCTTTCAATTCAATTTCTTTTGCTACCGATACACCATCTTTTGTGACAGTCGGCGCGCCGAATTTCTTATCCAGGATCACATTACGTCCCTTGGGTCCTAAGGTAACTTTAACAGCATCAGCAAGCTTGTCGACACCCTTCTTGATCCGGTCTCTTGCGGTGGTATCAAAGGTTATTTCTTTAGCCATAGTTTTTTAAAATTTTGGGTTGATGATTAAATGATTCCGAAAATGTCAGAATTACGCATGATGAGGTACTCTTTACCATCAATGTTGATCTCTGTACCGGCATATTTGCCATAAAGTACATTGTCGCCAACTTTTACGGTTACCGGCTTGTCTTTCAAGCCTTCACCAATGGCTATCACTTTGCCTTTCTGAGGCTTTTCTTTTGCGGTATCAGGAATGATAATTCCCGATGCTGTTTTGGTTTCAGCTTCAGCGGGTTCTACAAGTACCCGGTCCTCATTAGGTTTGAAGTTGATCTTTGACATATAAGTAATGGATTTTAAGGTTTAACAATTCGACATGATCGGCCTGACAGTTTCCGTGCCATTGGCTAAGGAAGCGCGAATAACGGACAAATTTTCAAGAAACAGGCAGGTTATGACACCGATTTATAAGGCGCCTGTCAGGTTCTGACCGGAAAAATGGCAAGATGGCAGTGCACGTCCGCGAGTGTTCGGGTGTTCGGGTTCGCAGGGGGGATGTGTTGACGTGTTGATGTGTTGATGTGTTGATGTGTTGATGTGAAGT
>DASPJC010000413.1:0-5609 GCA_035628815.1 Ohtaekwangia sp.
CACCGGTGATATCGGTGTAAGAAGTCCCGGTTTCAAGGCAGGCTTCCGTCATTTGCCTGGCCGTGAACTGGAAGGGCCCGCCGCAATGGATAACAAGCTGTGCTTTTTTTAACAATGCGCACAAGGCCGTATGATCATTGATATCGGCTGCCTCGAAGTCAAGCCCCGTTGCATCGGATTGTTGTTTCAGTTTGCCGGCGTTCCTGCCAGCAAGCAGTACCCGCAGGTTTCTTGTTTTACACTGTTCGACAATTAAGCTTCCGGTATAACCGTAGGCGCCGTAAACAACAACCTGGTAGTCTCGCATACAATAAAAGTACGTTTTAATGTATGTCGCGCAAAAGCGCGTCCATGGGCGTTCGAAATTGGCTGAAGGATGGAAAAACATACCTTAAGCTTGCCGCAATCTACCCGCTATATTGCCGGTTTTACACCCCACCGGTGTCTGTTTGGACCAGTATTTTTGTGCTATCAAGAATGTAAGAATGATTTAAACAAACTCGTAAACCAAAACAACTATACGTATGGACGCAACCGAAAAAACGGCTATCACTGTTCAGGCCACTGTTAATGCACCTGTTGAAAAAGTTTGGCAATACTGGTCTGACCCGGCTCATATTACGAAGTGGTGCCAGGCTTCAGACGACTGGCATGCACCGTATGCTGAAAACGATTTAAAGACCAATGGTAAATTCAAGACCACGATGGCTGCCAAAGACGGGAGCATGAGTTTTGATTTTGGCGGTGAGTATACC
Organism: Ohtaekwangia sp.; assembly: GCA_035628815.1. Lineage (GTDB taxonomy): Bacteria > Bacteroidota > Bacteroidia > Cytophagales > Cyclobacteriaceae > Ohtaekwangia. The sequence continues at coordinate 756 of DASPJC010000413.1, forward strand.
AATGTTAAGCAACATCAATTAATTGAGTACGTGATGAGCGATGGCAGAAAGGTGAAGATTACCTTCTCGGCAAATGGTAATGAAACAACAGTGGTGGAAACATTCGATGCAGAGAACACCCATCCGATTGAGATGCAGCGCGGCGGATGGCAGGCGATCCTTGACAACTTTAAAAAGCATACCGAAGAGAACTGATTCCAGTCAGGCCAGGATTGCGGTTTGACGAATCCTGGCTTTTCTTTGGCTTCCATCATGAACAATCCTTTTCGGCACTTTGCGGTTCGTGGCGCATTCGCGTTGACCTGTCGTCTGGAGAGATTCACTATATCGATATAAAATGCAAGGGAACAGTAAGTATACTTTTCATTTCATTTTATCCAATCTCCCAGCCTGAGGGCTAGTCCTTCTTGTAAAGTTGCGGAAAGAAAGCGGCAGAAGTCTCCACAAAACCAACCGTCTTCAACGAACAGCTGAAGGAGGCCCGAAGCGTAGCCTATTCCCCTTGCCTTTTAGTATGCTTTGGCGATTAGCATTAAATTTGCGCCTTGTGAACGAACAAGTCGCAGGATGATCAATACAACAGAGCAGGAAGAACGGGAATATCTCGAAGAGATCAAGGAAAAGCTTCAGCTGGCGCTGAAAAGGGTCGATGAGACCGTCAAACAGTTTTCAACGGAGCTTCGCCAGAACAAGGAATACATTCATGAACACCAGTCTGGAATGGACGATGCCGACATGGTGGCGGCAGGGCAATCCATCGACCGGATGGCATTTACCGGTGAGTCGGCCGTAGCAAGGAAACGCAAATTATTCAAGCTGCGTGAATCGCCGTATTTCGGACGAATTGATTTTGACAGCGGCCGCGACCTGACCCCGTTGTATATCGGCATATATTCGTTTTCCGATGAGACGCAGCGCGTCAATCTCATTTACGACTGGCGTGCTCCCATATCCTCCATGTTTTACGACTTCGAACTCGGCGACGCGTGGTATGACACGCCGGCGGGGAAGATCTACGGCCAGGTGGTACTCAAACGCCAGTACAAGGTCATGGAGGGAAGGATGGAGTTTATGATTGAGAACGCCGTCAACATCCACGATGAGGTTTTACAGAAGGAGCTGAGCAAGACCTCGGATGACAAGATGAAGAACATTGTGGCGACCATTCAGCGCGATCAGAATGCCGTGATCCGCAATGAGACAGCGTCGGTCATGATTATTCAGGGCGTTGCCGGGTCGGGCAAAACATCCATCGCGCTGCACCGTATCGCCTTTTTACTTTACAGGTTCCGCGAGAGCATTACCGCAAAGGATATCCTCATCATTTCCCCCAACAAGGTATTTGCCGATTACATCTCGAACGTTCTTCCGGAACTCGGTGAAGAACATATCCCCGAAATGGTAATGGAGGAGCTGGCAGCAGAACTCCTGGAACATAAATTTCCCTTTCAAAGCTTTTTCCAACAGGTATCTTCACTGCTTGAACATCATGACGCCGCCTTTATTGAACGCATTCGTTTCAAGGCGTCATTTGAATTTTTGGGCCTGCTGAACCGTTACCTTATCCACGTTGAGAACAATTATTTCAACGCCGAGGCCATACAGATCGCTGGGGCGGTGGTTCCGCATCCGTACATTCTTGAGCGATTTAAAGCATACCACCGGGTGCCGGCGCTTAAGCGTTTCCCACAGGTTGTAAAAGACATACAACAACACATCCGCAACAGCACCGCGCGGAAGCTGACGGGGCATGAAAAATCAAGGATATCGGAAGCTGTACCCCGGATGTTTCGGTTTTCTAACATACTCGAACTCTACCGCGATTTTTTTCAGTGGATCGGAAAGCCTGAACTGTTTAAAACGGACCGCGACGGAACGCTGGAGTATGCAGATGTTTTCCCGCTCATCTATTTTCGGATACGCCTCGAAGGGATCCAGGCGTATGACCACGTAAAACATCTGCTGGTGGACGAAATGCAGGATTATACCCCAGTGCAATACGCTGTCCTGTCAAGGGTATTTCTTTGCAAGAAAACGATCCTTGGCGATGTTAGCCAGACCGTTAACCCGTACAGCGCTTCTTCGGCCGAAGGGATCGAACAGATCTTTCCCCAGGCCGAGATCGTAAAACTGGTCAGGAGCTACCGCTCTACGTGGGAGATCACAGCGTTTGCCCAGCGCGTTCGACCGAACCCGGAACTCGTGCCGATGGAGCGACATGGCCCTGTTCCAGAGGTAAAGGGCTTTATGAGCAACGCTGAAGAAGCTGAAGCGATCAAAGCGATGATGACAGCTTTTAGAAATTCAGGATATCAATCCCTGGGTATCATTTGTAAAACACTCGACCAGGCTGAAACGCTGCACCATGAACTTAAAGCTTCCGGCGTTCACCTGCTGACTGCCGAAAGTACCGCTTTCCGGGAGGGCGTGATCATCACGACAACCCACCTGGCGAAGGGACTCGAGTTTGATGAGGTCATTGTGCCATTCGCGTCGGCCCGTAACTACAACACCGATGTTGATAAGAGTATGCTGTACATCGCCTGCACACGGGCCATGCACCAGCTTACCCTGACGTATGCGAAAGAGAAAAGCCATTTTATCTAATGAAGCCCCCGGCTGCAGCGTCCCACCACATTGACCTATCCAACCAAACGAATGAATATGTTCTTCTCACCTTCGCCCGTCAAACTTTCGAAAGCGGTCGCCGCTGTGCGGATCGTAGTAGGTTTGCTACTGATCTATCATGGAAAAGAGGTCTTTGACAGCGAATTGATGAATGGCTATATGGCCTGGGACAATTTCAAAAGTCTCACCGGAAAGATTATGGTATATGCCGGCAAGTCTGCCGAACTCGTGGCAGGCATTCTGCTTGCACTGGGCCTTTATACGCGTATCAGCGCCGTACTTATCATCGGTACCTTCCTGTATATCACTTTTCTTGTGGGTCATGGCCGGTTCTGGTATGAAGACCAGCATCCCTTCCTTTTTGCGCTTTTCGGCGTACTGTTCTTTTTCACCGGACCGGGTGCCTGGAGCCTGGATGCACTTCGGATGAAGGAAGCACATCAACATGTGGTGTGAATCTACCACTTTACGAAAGTCATATAACACCCATTTGATCAATATGTTAACACCCAATTACGCAGGCGGAAATTTTTGTGTCTATCCGATACTCCGCGCCAATGCGTATAAGTCCGAAGGACTTGAAGGTGATTGGTCGTCGTTACCAACCGGCGGGTGAAAGAGACTGGCTTCCAACCCCGAAGGGGTTGAATAGGATCAGATTAAGATGCGTGAGAAGGTTTGAATCATCTACGGTTATCTGCATTATATCCCTTCGCCTATTGTCCTATATTCAATCGTTGTGTTGCGCCTGTGGCCATCGTTGCAAATGCCCCATCTTAACATTATTTTGGTATCCCAACTCGACCGTTAACCCTTATGAAACACATCATCACGGCAATACTCTTTTCGTCTTTTTTCGCGGCATCGGGCCAGTCAAGCGAAGTCATTACCGCCTATTTCGACAGCGACTGGCTGGAGCTAAAAGATTCGGTCAATGCCAGGTTTTACAGGACAGTAGCGGAAACCGGCACGGCCTTTATCGTGAGGGACTATTATATTTCCGGGAAACTTCAAATGATGGCGGAGTGCAGTCAGGCGTCGCCGAAAATGATCTTTGATGGAAAGCGGGTGCTGTATTATGAAAATGGCGTCGTGCAGGAGGAGGGGCTGTTCAAAGAAAACGCCAGGCGCGAAATCCACAAATTTTTTTACGAAAGTGGAAAACCGAAAGCAGCGATTCTTTACCAGGAGAAAGATCAGCGATACCATTACTATTTATCCGAAGAAGGGCAGGATCTGATACCCGGGGGAAACGGATTTATACAGGTGGCTAACAAGCGACAACGCCAATTTACAGAAATTGAGGATTTTGTTGCGATCGCATCGTTTTCCATCGACGATGAAACGAACGACACGGTTTACACTACCCTTAACAAACTGCCTGAGTATGACGGCGGCTATGAACAGCTTGGTCGCGATATCAGTGCGCGGCTCACCTATCCAAAGAGTGCACGTCGGCTGGGCATTGAAGGAACCGTGTATGTGCAGTTTATCGTCGACAAAAACGGCGGCGTGACAGCGAGTAATGTTATCAAGGGGATATCGGCAGAATGCGATGCGGAAGCTATCGCGGCCGTTAATGCCTTGAGCAAATGGGAACCGGGTATGCATCACGGAAGATCGGTCAGAACTCGTTTCGTTCTTCCAGTCAAGTTCAAACTCAAAGGATGACGGTAGTTTGATAAACCAGTCGATTTCCCGGTGACGCGATCCTGAACAGACATCGCTTTTTAATGTATGAACCAGCTTACGATCATAGGCACCATCCATTCCCAGTTGAAAAACCTGGAAGATTGTCCCCGGCAGGAAGATGAAGCCGCGCCCGGGGCTACGCTGGTGATCGCCCCTGAATTCAGCGAAGGGATCAAAGACATTCAGGCGGGCGATGACCTGCTGCTTTTCACATGGCTGCATCGGGCAGACCGGAAGGTGATTGCCTGCCAGCCCCGCAATGATCCGCATGCTCCCTTAACCGGTGTTTTCTCTACCCGCTCCCCGGACCGCCCCAATCCGATCGGGATCCACTACGTGAAAGTTGTTGAGATCGAGGGCGCCTCGATCAGGGTTTCAAATCTCGAAGTGCTGGATCAGACGCCGGTCATCGACATCAAGCCCGTCTGGAATATGATGACGCGGCACGGGCAGTAAGACTTTACGCGAGAATTTTTTTCAACGCGAAATAGACAGGGTAGGGCTCGGCTTTCGCGGAAAGGATGCCCTGTCGGC
>DASPJC010000414.1:0-3395 GCA_035628815.1 Ohtaekwangia sp.
TTTTGTGGATTTGTTCCGATACCGATACAATGACGTCGCTCGTTGAAACCAGTTCATTCTCCAGGGGCGCGATGTGAATGTCGACTGCGTGATACAACCTGATCTTTGCATTCCGGAAGAGCGAAAGATTCTGAAAGCGAAATGGATCGAATGTCCAGATCACGTCGAACCCGGCCTGATGAGCGCCGGTCGCACGGGCACAGCGGCTTTCGATGCGACGGATGATCCTTTTGTTCAGGAAGTCGCGTATCAGCCGGGGCATTTTATTGAGGCCACGGATTGTTTTATAGTCCACTACCTTCAGATGGCTGACATCGGTGGTCATTATCCTTTCCTGGTCAGACGGCGGATTCAAAAAGAAAACTTCATTGTCCTGCGCGGCAAGGGCCATAGCATAATGATGCTTGGACACCGGGATATGATCGTACGGCTCCGGGGAAATGATCAGTATCTTCTTCCGGGTGAGGTATAGTGGCTTCATATCAGCGCTTACCTGCGATAACACGTTCGCGAATTTTTTTAAACAACCGCCAGCCCGGTGACAAAAATTTCAGCAGGGCTGATTGATCATAAATAGAATGCTCGAACGGGTAATCGGTATGCTTTTTTGGTGGTTCCGACATTATTGCTTCAAACGCTCCCCTGGTAAGCTGCAATTTTTTCAGTACGAAGTCGTAGTCGGCTGCAAGCACTTTTTCGTCATAGGGAGGCTTTTGAAGTTCCGACAGCGCTTCTCCCTTTGTGATCTGCCGGGAGCAGATCAGGTTGGACAGATGAGCCTTTCTTTTATCAACGCCAAATTTCATTACCAGTACGTATCCCTGGTAAAACCGGGTGAAGATGGATTCGTAGTGCTTTCCACCGTAATCACGCCAGCCCAGCTCGCGCGTAATAAATTGTTTTACGTCCGCCTTATTGTACGGCATATAATTCAGCAGACCGATGCTCCTGATCCGCTCCCATTCCACGCGAAACTTCAATGAGGGTGTCAGCAGGGGAAACGTCTTTAAAGGAACCGTCCCGAACTGTTTATGAATGGCCGTGATATGAATATGATCGCGTTTGTTGAAATACCAGGGCGTGGGAAGAACCGACTCGGTAACAATATTGTGGCCGCTGAGGATGTAGCCGATGTTATGCTTGATGGCCAGCTTGTACAACGTCGCCAGCATCGCATGGTCGGTAGGAAGTTCAATGTCGATCACTGATGCCTTGAAAAAAGAAAGTTGAAGGTCCCTGAATTCCTCCCAATCGACCACAAAAGTATGCAGGTCCATATCCAGCCGGCGAACCATCTGCTCGATATTATTGACCGCCAGTTCAGAATTCCACCCGTTATCAAAGTGCACCGCCAATGGCCGGAGGCCCGCCTGTTTGGCCTGGTAGGCCAGGTATGTACTGTCGACGCCGCCGCTGACGCCAAGGATGCAGTCGTACTTTTTACCGACGCCGGCTTCCTTTATCTGGCGGATGGTCAGATCCAGGATCTGTTTTCCATCCTCGTCTTTTTTTACATAAAGCCGTTCGTTTACTTCATATTGCCGGCAATAACTGCAAACACCCTGATCGTCAAAGGTAATCGCCGGATCATCTTGTTTATCCAGAACACAACGGCTGCACTGCTGCTCCATAATTCCACGCCATTTTTTCGCGTTCAAATTTACATCATAGAGCCTGCCGATCTTGTCCATGAACTGGGAATAGTTTGCCGTGGCATCAAATTTCTGCCGGAAAAACTGACGGATGACTTCCCTATCGAATCTTTGATATTGCAGGGTATTTTCAAGTTGCTCAAGGAGCGCGGAAGCCGGGATATGTACGGGTACCAGTTTGCCGGTCGTGTCGTTGACAATCTCCGGGATACCATTTATGCTGCAGGCAAAGACCGGGATGCCATAGCTGATCGCCTCGATCATGGACACCGGCAGTCCTTCCGATTCACTGAGCGAGACAAACAGGTCGACGGGATGATGCGCATAAAAATGCATCACCTCCGCGTTCGAGGTTTCCCCCTTCAGGGTGACCGTCACATTGCCGGGGAGTTCGCTAACCTTTTTTTCAATCACCTGCCGCTGCGGGCCGTCACCGAAATGGATCCAGTGGATATCCAGCGACGTTCCCTTCAACACCTCGGCCAGTAGCCTGATCCTTTTCAACGGTATGAGATAAGCGCAGGAGACGATCGTATAACGATCTTCCTGTTTGGGCGGTGGAAGTATTTTCTGATCGTTGATGATGCCGAGATAGCTCAGGTGTACTTTATCAACCTGCGACGCCGGAAGCCTTTCCCGAAGGTATTGATAGCCGTGATTGCTTATGGTAAACACAGCGTCCAGGAAGCGAACGCGGTACTCGCGGAATGAAACTTTTTTTTCAAACTGCCTTTCATCATACAGGTCGAAGCCGTGAGAACGGGCGATGGCGTGTCGGATTATACCCCTTCTTTTCAGTTCGGCCAGTGCGAGCGTTGAATCCACCATCCAGTAGTCGTAGAACAACGCGTTTTCAAGCTTTCGGTCGCGCACAAATTTCTCCAGCGGACCAATCTTTTCAAGTTCCAGCAACAGGTGGCCCAGGAAACTCCGGTAATGCTTCAGATACAGTTTCAGGTTTCCGCGACGAAAGATCGTCCAGGCGTAGATCCGGCAAACGCCGAAAAAATGTTTCCAAAGCAAGCGTTTGGCCAGACCAAGATCCACGGGATCGAACAAGGCCTCAACAGTCACATTATCCGGGAGTATAGTGTCACCGTTGTTTCGCACAGTGCCCGGCAACAGGTAAACATTCTCAAAGGTACCCGCCAGGAACGACAGCTCCTTCTCCAGCAAAGGATCAGGAAACTCCCGTGTTAATATGACGAGCTGCCTATTCATCCCTGTAGTTGCCGAAGGAAATCCGCATAAGCCTTTCCTTTCACGCGGTAATCGATATGTTGTATTGCCAGCGATCGCATTTCCTCAGAAAATCCTTCAGTATGATACACCCGGTTTGCAAACGCTACGACTTCATCAAGATTAAAACATTGCCGGCCCGCATCGATTTCCACCTTCAGAAAAAAAGGTTGGATGGCGTCGTTCTCCACCAGGTCCACATCATCATACCCGACGATAAAAGGCAGGCCGCGCGACCAGTATTCGCGTACCTTGAGCGTACAAGCCTGTCGTAAAAAATGCTCCGACAAACCCAGCGTGCCAACACCAATGTGACATTTATTGACAAGGTCATCCAACGCTTTCCCCGATTGGGTTGGAAGCCATGTAATGCGCGAAAAATCCTGTATCCTTTGTTGCACGTTGCCCGGAATATTACCGGCAATGTAACAATGAATTTTGCAGGGGCCGGAGTAGGCCTGAAGACTGTTCAACAGAATATCCGTTCCATGCCACGGTGCGGCT
>DASPJC010000415.1:0-5084 GCA_035628815.1 Ohtaekwangia sp.
CCGCCGGAAGGAACTGGGATGAGTACAAAGTCCGCCTTGCACATCAGGGCATTCGTTGGGAGAGAATGGGCATAGATTACTACCGTTCGAAACGTGTTCCCTGGGAGCGGTAGGTGACAGGTTACAGGTTTAGGGGTGTCAAAGTCATGGGTCCGGGATACGCGCTTGCACTTTATGGTGCTTTTCTGTTTATTCATGGATCTTAAGTTTTTTGCACCTCAACAGACCATCCATGAAAAGGAGAAATTTTATCAAAAACACCGGAACGGCGCTGGCTGGCGGCCTGTTCATGTCGCCCGCTATTCTTTCTGCCGGGAAAATAATCTCCCCGAACGGCAAGATCAACATCGGTGTGATCGGATGCAACGGCATGGGGTGGTCGAATACACATTCAATTTTAAAGATCAAGGATGTCGATGTCACCGCGATATGCGATGTGGATAGCAGTGTTGTTCAGCGCAGACTTGCCGACTATAGCAAACTGAGGACCAACAAGCCCCGCACGTATACAGACTACCGTGAGCTGTTAAACAATAAGGATATCGATGCGGTCATAATCGGCACGCCTGACCACTGGCACTGTAAGATGATGGTGGATGCTGTGAAAGCCGGAAAACATGTATACGTGGAGAAACCGGTGGCCAACAGTATTGCAGAAGCCAATCTTATGGTAGCGGCGCAGCAGAAAACGGGTAAGGTCGTTCAGGCCGGACAGTGGCAACGCAGCGGACCCCACTATCGAAAAGCAATAGAAATTGTTCGCTCGGGCGATCTGGGAAAGATACGCCTGGTAAAAGTATGGGCATACCAGGGATGGATGAAACCCGTTCCCGTCGTGCCCGATGCGCCCACGCCCGCGGGTGTTGATTACAACTTCTGGCTCGGACCCGCGCCGAAACGACCGTTCAATCAGAACAGGTTTCACTTCAACTTCCGGTGGTTCTGGGATTATGCCGGCGGACTCATGACCGACTGGGGTGTTCACGAAATTGATATTGCGTTGTATGCCATGGAAGCAACGGCACCTATATCCGTTATGGCCACGGGCGGAAAGCTGGCTTACCCGGACGATGCCTCCGAAACGCCCGACACGCTACAGGCCATTTTTCAATACGAAAACTTTAACATGCTATGGGAACACGCCACCGGTATTGACAACGGTCCCTACAGGCGCCGCGAAGGAATCGCATTCATTGGAAACAACGGAACGCTGGTCGTGGATCGCGGCGGTTATGAAGTGATCGTTGAGCGCACCGCTGATGGTTATTCTGAATGGAAAGATCCTAAAATGAAACCGGTGGAAGCCTACAAGAAGCCGGATGAACTGAACTACCTCGACCTGCACACGCAGAATTTTATAGATGCGGTCAAAAAGAATGATCAGTCGCTGCTGAATACGCCAATCCGTTCCGGCAGCGTTGCGGCCATCAATGCGCAGATGGGCAACATTGCTTATCGTACGGGAAGCAAGGTGTTCTGGGATCCGAAAGCGGAGAATTTTGGTAGTAATACCGCTGCTAACAAATTACTCGTATCAGAGTATCATAATGGGTGGAGCCTGCCAAAGCTCTAGCAGGGTATGCGCCAGGTCTGATAGAAGCAACTCTAACCGGTGTTGAAACACTTTTCTGATGGCGGGTGACGGTCTCAGTGTCGCCGCTGTTGATCCGTGTATAATGACGCTCATGCCTCCTATCTGCCATTGATCGTCGATATCGTCTACGACCTGCCGGAAGTGGGGATATTTTGTATTTTAGTTTTTGATCCTGATCCCACGCCTATGAAAAAAAGCTTTACCCTATCACTTTTTACAATTGTCTTAACGCTCAGTGCTGTTGCGGCAGCCGCGCAATCATTTTACGTCGTTGTCGGCGCTTTCGAAGATGAAAACAATGCGCAAAAGTTTACGGGTTACGTACGGAGTCTTCGTTATTCCGGCAGCTATGAATTCAACGAACCCAACAAGCTGTACTATGTCTATGTTCTCAAAACAGAACGCCATGCCGAAGCCACGGAACGGCTTCGGGTCGTTCAGGCGGAAGACGCGTTTAAGGATGCCTGGATCTTCTCGGGCCGGATGGGTACAGCGCCTGAACCAGTTGTAGCGCATACTGATCCCGTTGCTGAGCCGGTGTCGCTGGCAGCAACGGAAACGGTGGACGAACCTGAACCGGAAACAGCGACTACGCCAGTCCGCGAAGAGCCAACCGTTGAAACGGAAACCGGTTACCTCGTGGAGGTTCCCTACAACGTGCTTGCTGCTGAGCCGCCCGAGAAAGTGAGGGGTAAGCTTTTCCGGTTCCTGATCAAAACTGTGGATGAGAAGGTGGTACAGGGAGAAGTCCATCTCGTGGATTTCCAGCGGGGAAGAGATATCCATGTATTCCGTTCGGGTGAATATGTCGATGTCGCATCTCCGTCAGCGGCGAATAATCCCATGCCTGTTGTTTGTGGCGTGTTTGGATATAAGGAAGTCATAAAGCTTGTTGACTATAGAAATCCGGCGGCGACGGCAGGTGCTACGCAGGATCCGAATGGCGCCTGGGTAATACCTTATCAGCTGGAGCGGATGAAAAAGGGCGACGTATCGGTCATGTATCACGTGTCCTTTTACAAGGACGCCGTCCCGATGCTCCCGGAGTCAAAAAGAGAAATGGATGAACTGGTCAATATGATGCAGGACAACCCGAATTATAAAATCGTAATTCATGGCCACTGCAACGGTAACCATACGCGCAAAATAATCGCACTGGGCAGTCCTAAGAATTATTTTTCGGTGTCCGGGTCAAATGAGCATACCGGGACGGCGAAAGAACTTTCGCAACTTCGCGCCGAAGCCGTGCAGGCTTACCTTGAAGAGAACGGCGTCGATAAAAATCGTTCACAGGTTTATGCCTGGGGTGCTTCGAATATGCTTGTTCCGGAGACCGGGACGAGTTCCAAACTCAACGACCGTATCGAAATCGAGATCCTCCAGGATTAGGCAAATCACCGCGTCATTGTTTTACAGGAAACTGTCCTAACTTTATGGCATGCCTGCGCATCGTATCATCAATGCCGCCCTGCTGGGAAATGAACTGGTCTTCACCACATCGCGCAGCAGCGGTCCGGGTGGGCAGAATGTCAATAAAGTAAATACGAAAGTTACCCTGAGGTTTCATCCCGCAAATTCGACGGTGCTCACAGCGGAAGAAAAGGATATCCTTGCAGGGAAGCTTGCCGCGCATTTGACGAATGAAGGAGTCTTGGTGCTGACGGCACAGGACAAACGGTCACAACTCCAGAACAAAGAAGCCGTTATCCGGAAATTTGAAGCGCTGGTAGCGCGGGCATTCGTAAAGAAGAAGGCCCGGAAGGTCACCAAGCCTTCCAAACGTGCCGTTCAAAACAGGATCCTGAAAAAGAAACTACACGGTGAAAAAAAGAAATGGCGGCAAAAACCCGAATAATTCCAGTTGCGATCCCTGTCTACCATGAATAAAACCTCTTTGTTTCTGCTCTGCCTGGTAACTTTTATTTGTTACCAGTGCAATTCCCAGGGAAATCACGTTAAAGAAACCCTGGTGATCGAGGGGCGCGAGCGCGTATTTTATTTTAAGGAACCTGCCGCCGCATTATCCGAACCCAGCCTTGTGTTTATTCTTCATGGATCGGGTGGAAACGCAGGGAACGTGATTGAAAAATCGAAACAGCTTTCGGCGATAGCAGACGGCGAAAACGTAGTACTTGTCTATCCTGAGGGATATCAACAGTACTGGAACGAATGTCGCAAGGCAGCGAATTCAAAAGCGAACCTTGAAAATATCAATGAAGAGGCTTTCTTTGATGCGATGATTGCGTTCTTCAAAAAGAAGTATGCCATCGATGATAGAAATGTATTTGCTATTGGAACCTCGGGCGGTGGACATATGTGTTATAAGCTCGCGCTGACCATGCCCCGGAAGTTCGCGGCGATCACGGCCTTGATAGCCAATCTTCCCGACACCGATAACATGGACTGCACTGAATCGAAGATCGCGTTACCGGTGATGGTGGTCAACGGTACCGCTGACCCCTTGAATCCTTACAACGGCGGAATGATGCGCTCGGGAGATTTTATTATGGGCAACGTCCGCTCCACCGACAGGACAATTGAATACTGGACGACCCTGGCCGGACATACCGCGCCCCCGGTAAAAGAAACGTTGCCTGACGCGGACCCTGGTGATGGAAAAACCATCGAACGATATACTTACCGCAGTCCCGGCAAACCCGACGTTGTTTTGTTGAAAGTTATTGGTGGCAAGCATGATCTTCCAGGCGATGCCGACGTCTACCTGGAAGCCTGGAATTTCTTCAAACGGCAACAACGGGTGCCTTAGACGTTATTTACTCTCATCCTGCCCAACCTTTCCGATTGGCCTGTCATTCCTGGACCATTCACTCCATGACCCCACATACAGCCGGGCACCGGACAAGCCAGCCTGTTCGAGTGCCAGCAAGGTGTGGCATGCCGTTACGCCGGAACCACAATGAATAGTCAGTTTATCAGGCGTACGTTCGCCCATCACGCGCCCGTAAAGTTCAGCAAGTTGCTCAGCGGGGAGAAAGTATCCATCGTCATCCAGATTTTTAAGATAGGGAACATTGATAGCGCCGGGAATATGACCGGCGACCAGATCGATGGGCTCGCGTTCGCCACGATAGCGATACGATTCACGAACATCGATCACTATTTTATCAGGGTCCTTTGCGTCGCTGGCAACTTCCGCCAGTGTTACGGTTGGTAGCATCCACTGTGAGGCAGGGTAGGCCGGCGCAGGTCGTGCTTCCGTTACAGTATCGGTCACAGGCAAGCCCGACCTCATGATGGCATCAAGGCCGCCGTCAATCACCTGGACACGTGCATGTCCGACCGCCCTTAACATCCACCAGAAACGCGCCGCGGCGTTGGCACCGGCTTTATCATCATAAACGAACACACGTGTTGATGGCGTTATACCCAACCGTACCAATGCAGCGCCGAATTTTTTATGGCGGGTAATGGGTGCCGGCCACCCGTTGCGGCATCCTGTGGCTTGTCTGAAAGGTCCAGGTCGAGATCA
>DASPJC010000416.1:0-2748 GCA_035628815.1 Ohtaekwangia sp.
TCTAGTTTGATCGCGACATTGGGTATCGGCTTATAGACCAACCCCAACGATGGCTTCCAGAAAATACCGTCGTCTGCCAGTCCGGCCTCATCATCGCCACCGAACGTTTTATTCTGAATCGCTTCGGGATGGCTCATCCAGTCGAGGAAAACATACGGAATGAACTGGCCCGCGTTTGATTGAATATTATATCCCACCCGGACGTACCAGGTTTGAACGTTGTACTTCACCGCGGTGCGAATATCGTCTGTCGTCAGCGCTTCATCGGGCTGGTCCGCATTTGTCGCAAGGAAGCGGTTGCGCTGGTGCACATTCAAACCCGCTTCCTTAATAACGGTCAGGGTACGGGCCGGATCACGCGTGGCATTATGCGCTGCGTTGTAGTATTCTGACTGGATCAACACATCGCCGATCTGTTTTTCAAGGAAAATTCCAGCAACCGTAAAATGATCTGCACTCATCCAGGGCAGGATTCCGCCATCCGGTGAGCCATCACCCAGTTCGACGGTCGATACAGTTTTGGTTTTGTTGATGCTTGAAGAATAACCTGATGTGCCAACAATAAACGAATTCAAAAAGGATTTGTAGCGAAGGTCCCATCCCAGCGGCACAAGATCTTTCACGGGTCCACCTTCACCGTTGTCGGTCATGAGCGCATAGGAAATGACGCGACTGGAATTCTGAAACTGACCGTGAACCATAAAGCTGGTGGTCCTTGTCAGAAAAAGATGATCCGAATCCAGCATTTCAGGCGCTTCAATACCAATAAAAGTCGGGATCTGGTCAAGACGTTCATTATACAAACCAAACTTCCGGTACATTTTACCGACGCGTAGCTGAAGCGCATCCCGGAAGGCAAAATTTCCCCACGCGTTACGGATCTCCAGCAGGTCATCGTTGTAAGCCAGGTTGAAAAGGTAGCTGATCTTGCTGGTAAGGTTCCCGCGGCCATAAAGGTGAAAATTCCGAACAGGCGACCATTCAAAAGGGTCAGAAGTTTGTTTTACGCTGCCATCCGTACCAGGCGAGGGGTAGTTGAAAGTCTTTTGGAGATTTGAATTGATATATCCATAGAGATAAAAGTTCCGGTCAACGAGATCAAGCTTTAGCAGCTCTTCAAGCGACATGTCGAAAAGATCGTCGCTTTCGACCTGCGTTGAGTCACCCTGTGCATGGGCTCCCACAACGCAAACCGATAAAAGCAAAACAAGTAAACGATACTTCATACGGAAAATTTTTAATCGCCCAAAAGTATTGTCGTCCGCATCAAAATAATGTTAGTAATCCTTCCATTCCTTACACCCGTGGACTCTGGCAGTAATCCACGCCGTTTCAACCAGCATCTGTTTACTTTAACTTTATTTTTGATTAGTTTCATTACGTCGTATTTCCTTCCGCATTTTCTAATCAGCCTGCCTATGAAATGCCACCAGGATTCATCACGCGAAGGAATTTTCTGTTTCTCCCCGGCATTCCCTGTCTGCTCCCGGCAGACGCGTGGGCATACATCCTTAAACCAAAACCTGTATGAAAATCTACGATGAGAAGCACCTGAAGAACATCGTTCTGTTGGGCGCGCCCAAGGCCGGCAAGACGCTGCTGGCCGAAGACATGATCTACGAAGCCGGTATCATTCACCGGAGAGGTACCATTGAAGGTAAAAACACAATTTCCGACTATCATGAAATTGAACAGGAACGCGGAAACTCTGTGTTTGCAACCGCCCTTCATACCGAGTGGCGGGATTATAAGATCAACATCATCGACACACCCGGATTCGATGATTTTATTGGAGAGATGATCGCCTCGGTTCGGGTTGCCGATACCTGTGTGATGGTTATCAATGCACAACATGGTGTGGAAGTGGGTACCGAATTGATCTGGAATTATATTGACCAGTTTCAGAAACCAACCATTTTTGCCATCAACCAGGTCGACCATCCTAAAGCGGATTTTGAAAATGCACTCGCGTCATTGCGGTCAAGATTCGGTTCGGCGGTCACGCAGATGCAGTACCCCGTCAACCAGGGCGAAAATTTCAACGCCATTATTGATCTGCTCAAAATGGTGATGTACAAATTTCCAACCGAAGGTGGCAAACCCGAAAAACTACCTATCCCCGAATCGGAGCAGGAAAAAGCGAACGACCTGCATAATGCATTGGTGGAAAAGGCGGCGGAGAACGACGAAAAACTGATGGAGAAATATTTCGAGAAAGGAACGCTCGATGAAGACGAAATGCGGGACGGCCTGAAACTCGGCATGGTTCATCACGACGTCTTTCCCCTTTTCTGCATGTCGGCGCGAAAGAACATGGGCAGCGGCCGGATGATGGGGTTCATAGACAATGTTGCGCCATCGCCGCGCGAAGCCAAACCGGAAATAACCACTGCGGGAGGAGAACTCGCCTTTGACCCTGCGAAACCGACGGTGTTATTCGTGTTCAAATCGCATCTTGAACCAAACCTCGGCAAACTTTCATTCTTCAAAGTTATTTCCGGCGAGGTGACCGCCGGATCAGAGCTGGTGAATAGCCAGACCGGGGCGACTGAGCGCATCCATCAGTTGTTCATCATGGATGGAAAAACGCGCAACCCCATAGACAGGCTGACTGCGGGCGACATCGGTGCAACCCTGAAATTAAAGGATACCGTAAGCAACCAGACCCTTCACGCCAAAGGCTTCGACGTGACCCTTGAGCCGATCAAGTTTCCCGAGCCCAGAATAAAAACGGCTGTCATCGCCAAA
>DASPJC010000417.1:0-5381 GCA_035628815.1 Ohtaekwangia sp.
GCACTACCGGGCTGTGCTACATCCCGAATACTCTCTGCTACTCCTATTTATATAGTAGCGCCGGTGGGTTGCAAAAATACAAATTCCGGCAAAATCACCATAAAATAAATGCAAACCCTTTTGGATCTGCATTTATGCGTATTTAACCCTTAAATTCTACTTAATCTCAAACTGCGCCGCGACATGTGACTTTAACCGCAGCTTCCGGAAACTGGCGGTTTCAGCGGCTTCGCCGTCCGCGCTAAATTCCTGCTTGCGCATATATACATTGGCGGCCATATCCATCATCGGTTGAATAGGCTGTTCTTCCCATTCCCGGACCATGAGCGTACGACCGATCTCATTATTGATTGACTTCAACAAAGTTTCGGCTTTGGTTCGGGCAGCCTGCAGCGCTTTGATCTTCAGGTCCATCTTCAGTTTCTCAAGCTCGGTGTGATGCAACCGCGTGATGGTTACCTGGTCGACTTTGACAGGTTCCAGTTTCTCTAAAAATTTCTCAAGTTCAGGGGCACCGGTCAGTTTCAGCTGGTAGGATTTCTCGCGGAACGCGTCCTTATCCCTGCGGCCGAGCTTGGAGAGTTTTGATCCCGCATCCGCGAGCTCCAATCTTTTGCGGTCGATCCCCGCGTTCTTCAATGCGGCCAGGAAGTCCTGGTCGAGTTTTTCCAACTGCACCTTTTGCTTATTCTCTTCAAATTCCCGTAGCCGTATCAACAGCGTGATTTCGTTTGGCTCAATTTCCATTTCGGCCGTACCCGACACCTCAATAAAATGCTCGCCCTTGAAACCGGTAAAACCTTCCTGCGCAAAAGCACTCATGGTGCCGAGCAGGAAAAGCGTGATCATCGTTAATCGCATATCTTTGTTTTAGTATTTGGAGTATAGACACAAAATCCCTGCCTAAAGTAGCAAGATGGCGGTGAATAATATTTAACTGCCTGATTATCCGGAGATATGGATCGGTTAACCCGATAACATTACCCGACGAAATAAGTATGCGGCGAAAGTCGTAATTTATGATATCAACTATTCAGACCCGATATGTATAAGATTTTTTACATAATGGTTTTGTCGACCGGCTTCGCATTTGCCCAGGAGCAATCGCATGATGACACACCCATCGGCGAGGCGGTTGGCACCGATACTGAACCCGGCGACGAAAACCGGATTTATGAATTCGTCGAACTTGATCCGTCCTTCACTTTCGAGGGTCAAAATCTGTCAGCGTGGTTGAATGTCAAAGTCGCGGGAATCCGGTCTGTAGAACCAACTTTGCCGGCAGAAAAGGTTTACTGTAAAAGTGGTGATCGAAAAAGATGGTCGTGTAGGTTCCCATGAATTCGTGGGAAATGTTCCCGAACAACTCCGGCAAGCCAGTGCATCACTTCTCTCCCAGATGCCTGACTGGCGTCCCGGGAAACTGGGCGGCAAGGCTGTGCGCAGCTATGTTACCATTGTAATCTCCTGGTAAATGAAAAAAGCCGGTTTTCACCGGCCTTTCCAACAAACCAAACTACCCTATAAAAAAATCAGTAAATCACTTTTGTTACGCTGGTGATCACGGCCGCCAGACGCACCGCCTCGAACACCCGCTCTTCTTTTGTGCCTAACTCCAGCAACGATGCCTCATGCGATTTCACGCACATCTCGCAACCGTTTACCGCGCTAACGGCCAGGCTGATGAGTTCAAAGAACTCCTTGCCACTCACCGGACGGGCCATGATATTCATCTTGATGCGTGCCGGTATTTCGTTGTATTTTTCCTTGTTCAGAAAATGACGAAAACGGTAGAAGACATTATTCGCGCTCAGCAACGAGGCACACGCCACGGCTTCCGCAATCTCGGCTGATGAAGCACCTTCTTCCTGCGCGTTGTTGCGGAAGAATTCGCCCAATAAAGCATGACTGGCATTGGCCGCCAATGCAACGCCCAATAATGCAACCTCCTTTTTGGAAAGCTGCTCACTCTCGAATGAATTTTTAAAATTCACTTTCAGATCCGCCAGGTACCGCGACTTTCCATCTTCTAAAAGATCAAGCGCGTTGGAGCGATAATCTTTGTCGAGTCGGAGAAAGTCCAGGAATTCCCGCGTGGTCTCTGAATACGTTAGTGTATCTTCCATCATCACGCTTTGATCGTTTCCTTACCCTTTTCCCAGTTGCACGGGCACAACTCGTCGGTTTGCAACGCATCCAGTACACGGATTACTTCTTTCACGTTACGGCCCACGTTCAGATCATAAATGCTCACCCAACGGATGATGCCCTGTGGATCGATAATAAATGTAGCACGATAAGCAATTTTTTCATTGGCTTCCAGAATACCCAGTTCTTCAGCCAGGGACTTTGACGTATCGGCCAGCATGGGAAACCGGAGGTCTCTTAAATCATCGTGGTTCTTGCGCCACGCAAGGTGAACGAATTCCGAATCGGTCGAGGCGCCGATCAGGTTGGCGGTGCGGTCGCGAAACTCGCCAAAGCTTTTATTGAACTCGGCGATCTCCGTCGGGCACACAAATGTGAAATCCTTCGGCCACCAGAACATAACGGTCCAACGACCCTCGTCGTTAATCAGGTCTTCAGAAGAGATGTCAAAAAATTCCTTGCCTTTCTCCAGGGATACAACAGCTGCTTTCTTGAATGTGGGAAAAGGCTGCCCAACCGATAATACTCCTTTTGTCATGATATTGTTTAAGGTTTAATGTTTCAACACTCAAAACTACTTACTCTACCTTTATAAATCACATCAATAATTACTATTGCTATATTTGTAAAATCTATTACATCGTTTTAATTATTGATGCAATCGTATGAACCTGCAACAACTGGAATATATCGTGGCGCTTGACATTCACCGGAACCACGTCAAAGCCGCTGAACATTGCTATGTAACACAGCCCACGCTGAGCACAATGGTCAAAAAGCTGGAGAGCGAACTCGGCGTAAAAATCTTCGACAAAAGTTTACCGCTCAAGCCGACAGCGGCTGGCGAAATGGTAATTGGCCGGGCACGGCAGATCCTGCAGGAGATCAAAAACCTTAAGGAGTTCCTGAAAAATCAGAAAGATTCTGTGGAAGGAGAATTCCGGCTGGGGGTTATCCCCACGCTCGCGCCGTATCTGCTACCGCGATTCCTGAATGAATTTCTCGGAAATCACCCCGGCACATCGTTTACGGTAATCGAACTTCAAACCGAAGAAATCATCCGGCAACTTAAAAATAACCGGCTGGATGTAGCCATCCTCGTGACGCCGGTTGATGACAAGGAGATCCGGGAGATCCCCGTCTTTTATGAACCCATTCTTCTATACACGTCCGAAAATCTCAAATACTTTCACCAGGAAAAAGTAAGCCTTAAGTCACTGACGCCAGAGAACCTCCTGTTATTGGAAGAAGGCCACTGTTTCAGGGGGCAGGTCATGAACCTGTGTTCGACAAAAGGGAAAAAAAGTCAGCAGCAACTTAATTATCAGAGTGGTTCGTTTGAAACCCTGAAAGCGATGGTCGATAATAACTATGGCTATACGCTTATCCCGGAATTGGCGACCAGCGCAAAAAACAGGCATGTAAAACATTTTACGGCGCCAGAGCCTGTGCGGGAAGTGAGCCTGGCTGTGCATCACGGCTTTGTTAAGGAAATGCTGTTGATCAAGCTTCGCGATGCGATCCTGAAAGCGATACCCCCGCATTTCAAGAAAAATGAGAAATACATCCGGGTACGGTGGAACTGATGACGGGAATTTCTGCCTGCCGGTTTACCAGCAGTCATGCCGTTGCTATTTCCGCCCGTTTTACTTCTACGACCCGCGTTAGTGATAGGAGCGGAAACCCCGAAGCGCGCGGCAGGTGCGATGGCCGGCGTTGGAGCGGATAGCACGGCCCCGCGCCGCGCGGGGAACGCCCGGCATAACCGTTAAAAAATCGCAGATCCTACCCTGGATTTTGCACGCGCTGCACCCGAACCGGCAATTACAAAACTGCGTTTCCAGCCGCCGCGATGGGATATTGTAAAACCCTGGAAATTTCTGTAACTCCAGGTGTAACCATCGGGTGCCCTCCCGGTAACCAACACGAAATTGACAAAAAGCATTGATCTGATGACCGACGAAATGATCATGGAGACCGTGAAGAACGGCGATCTCCAACAGGCAACTTTGCTTTTTGAGCGCTATAACAAACGCATTTTTAATTTCCTGGCACGCATGACGGTGGACCGCGACCTGGCAGAGGACCTGACACAAAACGTTTTTCTGCGGATCATCAAATACCGGACAAGTTACAGGCCAGGGCTGAAATTTCAGTCTTGGATCTACCAGGTGGCGCGCAACGTGTTTTCCGATCATTACCAGGCGCACAAAAACCGCTTTTCGGATTTCGTCGACGTCGAAAAAATTGAGGACGCCATGGCAGACCATAACGAAGCGGCAGAGATGGATGAAAAGGAGCACCTCCTGCAACGCTCGATGGCCATGCTGAGTGAGGAGCAGCGTGAGCTGCTGGTGCTGACGCGGTTTCAGCAAATGAAGTACGAAGATGTGGCCGTCATAATGGACACCACGGTTGCCAACATCAAAGTAAAGGTTCACCGCGCGATCGCGAAGCTTCGGGAACATTACTTCGAGCTGGAAAAGATATAAACGGACACTGCTTAGCAGAAGGTTATGGAAAAACAAGAAATGGAAAGCCTGCTGATCGATTACATCGACGGAAAGCTGAATGAACGGGAAAGACAGAAGATCGAACGGGAAATCACCTTGAACCCCGACGTGGCCAGGCTGCATGAAGAACTCAAAGCAGTGATGCATCTGATGAGCCGTTCGCCGAGGCTTGAGCCTTCAGCGGAATTGAAGTCATCTTTCAATGCGATGCTTGAGCAGGAGATCGGCCATGCAACGCGGTCTAAAACGATCTTCTTCCGGCCTTCGGTATACCGTGCCGCAGCAGCCATAGCGTTACTGGCCCTGGGCGTTACGATGGGTTTCTGGATCAGCCAGTACCGGCGCCAGCAGGATGAGCTCGCTGAAATTAAAAAGGAGATGCAGGAAACGAAGCTGGCGCTGATGGCCATGCTGGATAATGATCAATCTGCCAGTCAACGTGTGCTGGGCGCAACGGTGGCCCTGCGCATGGATAAGGCAGATACCGAGATTGTGAACGCGCTGGTGCGGGCAATGAACGAAGACCCGAGTACCAATGTACGGCTCGCTGCCCTGGATGCATTGAAGAAATTTCATCAGGATCCCGCGGTGCGCAAGGTATTGATCGCGTCGCTCGCCACGCAGAAAGATCCGGTCGTTCAGATCAACCTCATCCGGTTACTGGTAGAGATGCAGGAAAAGGCGGCGGTAAAGGAACTTCAACGGATCAGCACGGATGAA